>CAZULB010000038.1:0-24631 GCA_964621155.1 uncultured bacterium
ACCGAGTCCTATGTGCGCATTCGCAAAGCAGTGCGCACGATTACGCGCGACCATCGTGAACTGTTGACGCCGGACCTGGGCGGTCGCGGCAACACGCGCTCCCTCGGCGACGCCATCGTGAAGGAAGTCGAGCGCCGGCGTCGTGAGACCGTGAGCGACTAGGAGCACCCATGATCATCAAACCCAAGGTTCGTGGTTTTGTTTGCGTAACGACGCATCCCACGGGATGTGCCGCCAATGTGCGCCGGCAGATCGAGTACGTGCGCGCGCAGGGGCCGATTGCGCGCGGCCCGAAGCGCGTGCTGATCCTGGGCGCGTCCACCGGCTACGGCCTCGGCTCCCGGATCACGGCGGCTTTCGGCGCCGGTGCAGCGACGGTGGGCGTGTTCTTCGAGCGACCCCCGGCAGAGAGCCGCCCCGCCACGGCCGGTTGGTACAACTCGGTGGCTTTCGAGAAAGAGGCGCACGCGGCCGGCTTGTTCGCGCGAAGTCTCAACGCCGATGCATTTTCGGACGAAGCGCGCGCGAAGACCATCGCGCTGGTTCGACAGATGGGTCCGGTGGATCTCATTGTGAACAGCCTGGCCTCACCCAAGCGCACGCATCCCAAAACGGGCGAGACGTACAAGTCGGTGCTCAAGCCTATCGGCTCGACCTATCACGGACGCACGCTCGACACCGATCGCGCGCTCGTTACCGATGTCACCATCGAGCCTGCCAGCGAACAGGAAACCCGTGAGACGATCGCCGTGATGGGTGGGGAAGACTGGGAGATGTGGATCGAGGCGCTGGCCGCGGCAGACCTGATTGCGCCGGAGTGCCGGAGCGTCGCGTACACGTACATCGGCCCGAAGCTGACGTGGCCGATTTACCGGGACGGCACCATTGGCAAGGCCAAGGAAGACCTCGAGCGCGCCGCCCGCGCCATCGATGCCAGGCTCCGGTCGCGCGGCGGGTCCGCGCACGTGGCGGTGATGAAGGCGGTCGTGACCCAGTCCAGTTCCGCGATTCCCGTCGTCCCTCTTTATATCTCGCTCCTCTTCCGCATCATGAAGGAAAAGGGCACACACGAGGGGTGCATCGAGCAGACACGCCGCCTGTTCGCGGGCATGTACGATGCAGCGCAGCTGGGAGTGGATGAGAAGAACCGGATCCGCCTCGACGACTGGGAGATGCGCGACGAGATTCAGCGCGAAGTGGACCGGCTGTGGCCCACCATCACCACCGAGAACCTGAGCCAGCTCACCGACTTCAAGGGTTACCAGGAGGAATTCCTGAAGCTCTTCGGTTTTGGAATTGCGGGCATCGACTACGAGGCCGAAGTCGAGCCGGTGGTGGAGTTCTCGGAAGCAGTCTAGGCGAACAAATCGCCCTGGTCACCCGCACGCGGCGGTCGGCGAAAGGCGGCGGTCGTCACCTCGATGCGCTCTTGGTTGAGATGATGGCGCGCACATGCGACGCGAAACATCTGCCGCACCTGCTCGGCGTAAGGGCCGCTTCCGCGCTGCCGTGTCCGCCATTCCGAGTCATAGAGTCTTCCACCCGAGAGCGCGCGCATGCGCGAGAGCACTTTTTCCTTCTTCTCCGGCTCGAACGCGTCGAGCCATCCTTCGAACAATTCCTTGAGTCCGTAGGGCAGGCGCAGGACCACGTATCCCGCGCTCTTCGCGCCCGCCTTCGCCGCCGCTTCGATGATGCGCGGCATTTCATGGTCGGTGATGGCAGGAACCACGGGCGCGACAAGGACCCCCGTGGGCACGCCTGCCTGCGCGAGCGCCGCGATGGCTTCGAGGCGCCTATCGGGTGATGAAGTGCGCGGCTCCATGTTACGAGCGAGCTTCGCGTCCAGCGTGGTGATGGAGATGTATGCCGCGGTGGCGTGATGCCGGGCCAGCTCGGCCAGCAGGTCGACGTCGCGTGTCACCAGGTGATTCTTGGTGATGATGAGCACGGGGTGGCGAAACTCTACCAGTACTTCGAGACAACGGCGCGTGAGCCCGAGCTTGCGTTCAATCGGCTGGTAAGGATCAGTCACGCCGCTCATTCCCAGCGGCGTCGGCTTCCACTTTGGCGCCGAGAGCTGCTCGCGCAACAGCTCCGGCGCATTCTCCTTCACGAAGATTCTGGTTTCGAAGTCGAGGCCGGCGGAGAGACCCAGGTATTCGTGCGTGGGCCTCGCGAAACAATAGGCGCACCCGTGCATACAGCCGCGATACACGTTGATGCTGGCGTCGAACCCGACATCCGGGCTGTCGTTATGCGCGATGATGGCGCGGGTATGATCGCGGAAGTATTCCGTCGCCGGATGCGGCGCCTCTTCGTCGGGGTCGGGATCCGGCTGGATGAAGTCGGCGCCGCCGTCGTAGTCGAGCTTTTCGAAACGCCCGGCCGGGTTGCCGGTGCTTCCTCGTCCCTTGATCGGTGTCGTCATGGCGTTTTCACTCCGCGTAATGTAGTGTATCGATTTTCGCGCCGCCACCATGTCGCTGATCAAAGACCTTCGCTCCATGCCCCGGCTGATGTGGGTGCTCTTTGTGGGCACGCTGATCAATCGCTTTGGCAGCTTCGTTTTTGTATTCCTGACTTTCTATCTCACCAGCAAAGGCTACACGCCGACCCAGGCCGGTTTCGCGGTCGGGATGTACGGCGTGGGTGCAATCGGCGCGTCGCTCGCCGGCGGGTGGCTCGCCGACCATCTCGGGCGCCGCAACAGCATCGTCCTGTCGATGGTGCTCTCCGCCATCACCATGACGATCTTCTCGCAGGCGACCGGCTACTCTGTGTTGGTCGCGCTGTCCGTACTGGCCGGATTCTGCGCCGAGATGTATCGCCCGGCCGCATCGGCGTTGATCGCCGATATCACCACGCCGGCCCAGCGCGTGACGGCATTCGCCGTTTACCGACTCGCCATCAACCTCGGCTTCGCCATCGGCCCCGCCGTGGGCGGATTCGTGGCGCACAGGTCGTTCCTGTATCTCTTTCTCGGCGATGCCGCGACGTCGCTGCTCTACGCCGGCATTGCCATCGCGATGATTCCCAACCGCGTGGTCGAGCATCACATGGATCCGGCCGCACGCAACGCGTTTCGCGTCATCCTGCACGATACGCGCTACCTCATTTTTCTCGGCGCCACCTTCATGGGCTCGATGGTGTTCATGCAGCACGTCGCCGCGTATCCGCTCCAGATCAAGGCGTACGGATACTCGAGCGGAACCTTCGGCCTCATGCTTTCGTTGAACGGCGCGCTCATCTGCCTCACGGAGCTTCCGTTCACGACATGGACGCGGCGCTATCCGGCGCGAACAGTCATGTCGATCGGTTTTCTGGTGTTCGGATCCGGCTTCGTGATGACGGGTTACGTGAGCACGATTCCGCTCCTGGCGACGGCGGCGGTGCTGTGGACGATCGGCGAGATGCTCTATTTCCCGATGTCGGCCGCGCACGTGGCCAACTCTTCGCCCCCGCACATGCGCGGGCGCTACCAGGGCGCGTGGGGCATTGCGTGGGGAACCGGGGCGGTGATCGGGCCGATGTTGGGGACGCGCCTGTGGGAATGGCAGCCCCGCGCGCTGTGGTTGGGGTGTGGTGCCTGCTGCGTCGTCGGGTGTCTTCTGCTGCGTCGCGCCACGGCGCCGCTTCGCGACACGGCTACGCCGTCTCTCCCTCGATCGTAACCACCACACGGCGCGCACCGCCGCGGTTGCGGTGCTCGCACAGACAGATACCCTGCCAGGTGCCCAGATTCAGCTGCCCATCCGAGACGGGGATGGTGAGACTGCTGCCGATGAGCGCCGCTTTGATGTGCGCCGGCATGTCGTCGGGCCCTTCGGTGGTGTGGCGGTAGTGGGGTTCGTCCTCGGGGGCCAGCACGTTGAAATGCGCCTCGAGGTCGGTGCGCACCGTGGGATCCGCGTTCTCATTGATGCACAGCGACGCCGACGTGTGCTGGATGAAGAAATGCGCGACGCCGACGCGCACGCGCGAGAGCTCGGGGAGCGCGCGCTCGAGTTCGTCGGTGATCAAGTGAAAACCCCGCGAACGCGGCGCCAGCGTGATGGTTTTCTGGAACCAGGCCATGTGCTGCGAAGCGTAACGCGGGCTCGCCGCGGCGACAATGCTATAATCGAAACACGATGACGCAGGACGGCCACCGATTCATTGCCCATTTTCGCGACGACTGGTATCCCGTGTGCCGGTCACGCGACCTCGGTCAGCGCCCGCTCGCAATCACGCTTTTCAACACGCCCCTCGTCTTGTTCCGGGACGGCCGCACGCGCGCCCCTGCCGCGCTGCTCGATCGTTGTCCACATCGCAACGTTCCTTTGTCGTTGGGCAAAGTAAAAGGCACGCAGCTCCAGTGCGCGTACCACGGCTGGGAGTTCGACGCCAAAGGCGAGTGCTGTGCTGTGCCCGGGCTGGTCGGTGACGTGCGCGGACACGAGCGCGGTGTGCCGTCGTTCGCTGCCCGCGAATCACAGGGTTTCGTGTGGGTATACGGACGCGAAAACGCTCAACCGCAAAATGAGCCATATGTCTTTCCGCATGCGAACGAGCGTGGCTACACCAGTGCGTCCGACGTGCTCGATGTCCGCGCATCGCTCCATGCGGTGGCGGAGAATGCGCTCGATGTTCCGCACACGGCGTTTCTGCATGGCGGTCTGTTTCGAAGTGAGACGCGCGCTCGCCGCGAAATCGAAGTCATCGTCCGCCGCTCCAGCGACCGCGTGGAAGCGGAGTACGTGGGTGAGTCACGCCCACCCGGCATCGTCGCCAGGTTTCTCGCGCCGCGCGGCGGGGAAGTCATCCACTACGATCGATTTATTCTACCCTGCGTCGCCCAGGTCGAATATCGCCTCGGCGATTCACACCTGTGTATCAGTGCCGCGCTCTCTCCCGTCGAAGACTACTTCACTCGCCTGTTCGTCATGTTCACATTTAAGCTCCCCATCCCCGGCGCGCTCGTAACGCCCATCCTGCGCCCCTTCGCCATGCGCGTCTTCAAGCAGGATGCCGCCATGCTCGCCCGTCAGACCGAAACCATCGAGCGCTTCGGCGAGGAGCGCTACAAGTTCACCGAGATTGACGTATTGGGCGCGGCGATTTATGATCTCTTGCGCAACGGAAGACGCACCGGAACATCTCCCTCCTCCCAGCCCGCCCTCCGTTCACTCCGTATCCGCGTTTGACTTCGTCCCCCCGGAGGAACGCCGATGTCGTTCAGCGATTTCATCGTCGCCGGCGAATGGAACAACCGGCCCGCCAAGTACCGAAGAGACCAGATCCTCGTCAAAGTGCTCGATAACGTCGCGCCTGCCAACATACAGAGCGTCGTCGAGCACGCGCTTGCGCTAGTGCTGCCCGGTGCGCAGGTAAGCCGTGTTGCTGCACGATTGCGGCTGGCCGTCGTCACGATTCCGAACATGTTCGAAGCTGGTCAGGTAGCCGCGCAGCTCGCTGGTTTCGGTATCGAATTTGCTGAACCTGACTTCTTGCTGACAGGAAACGCGCTTGCACTGACCGACACCCTGCTTGGTTCGCAGGATTGGCTCGATACAATCAACATGCAGGAAGCATGGGAGCTCATGTTGAGCAGCACATGGGGATTCGGCATCGGAGATACCGATGTTCTCCTGGCGGTGTTTGATTCCGGAATTCAGATGTACGACGGCGTGGAGGTGGACCACCCGGATTTCGACAAGTCCCGGTTCATTGTCACGCATGACATCGGGGCCGGCCCGGTCAGCCACGACTATTGGATGGGTGAGGAATTTCCCGCCGACAAAAACGGTCACGGCACCCAGGTCACTGGCATCCTCGCAGCCACTGGCAATAACAGCAAAGGTATCGCCGGCGCAAACTGGGAATCCTATGTCTACGTGGCGCGCGTGCTCGATGACAAAAAGGATACAGTTGCCAGCGCCGTCTTATTTGCGATGAACGATTTGATGGACTATGCGGATCACGAAGAGTACGACCGCATTGTTGTGAATCTGAGTCTCGGCAGCACCGACAGCGAGGAGGTCGGGACGCTTGACACCATGATCTCCAACCTTGATGCCGATCCGCGGCGTTATCTGCTTTGCTGCGCGATGAAATCTGTAAAAGACTCGGTGACGGGCAAGTACTATGCGGACTATCCGTCGCGATACGCTGCAACGAAGACCTATGTCGTATCCGTGGCGGAATCGGACAACGCCACTCCAGAACAGGTTCGATATCCTCTCTCGTCCATGGTCCCAGCGACGTCTACCGAAATCACCGTGGTGGCGCCGGGGCTCGACGCGTTCACCACCATTCTTCACGATCCATCCGATACCAACCCTCTCGCCTTCTATGACATCGGGACCGGGACGTCCATGGCAGCCCCCATGGTGTCAGGGATTGCATCCCTGATGTGGACGGTTGCTCCGTGGCTTACACCGGAACAGATCAAGCAGGCGCTGATCGATACTGCGATCAAGATTGTGCGCGACGGCATTGACTACTTTCGCGTCGATGCAAGAAACGCAATTGCCAACGTTCGAGCCGAAATCGCCTTGAAGACACCCACGCTCTCGTTCATCGACATTGTCGAAGGTTCTGAATCCACGGAGAGTGTGGTCATGTCGGTCACCGGTCTTTACGATCTGACGTTCAAGGTCGTGCCGGAATCCCTGGTGGGGCTTGACCCCGCGTTCTCGGTGCTCAGCGAGAGCATGACTTGGGTGCACGGCACAGGCGATGTGACGGGAATCATTATCAAGTACACGGCGGGTATTGCCGGCTCCACAGCCACGGGCTCGATCCGCATCCAGGTCGATGGGTCGGATTTCGAATGGACTGTCGCGCTCAATGGAAACTCCGTTGCGCTGCCGGCGATCGCGCTGGCGATCGTCGCTGACACGTCGGGAAGCATGGCACTGGCATCTGGTATTGGAACCAAGACCCGAATGACGGTCCTGCAGGAATCGCTCGCCACCGTAATCGACACACTTACGGTGGGTGGAGCGTGTGCGTTGATTCGTTTTGATACCGACGCGCACCTCGAGATGGCGCTGCAGAACATCGCCCTGGTTGGTCCCGGCGACGCAGGCCGCACGAATCTGCAGACTGCCGTCGATGCGTTGACGCCGGGTGGCGAAACCTCGATCGGCGATGGTGCCAAGCTGGGAGATGAAACAGCGGTTGCGGACGGGACTCGAAAACCTGCCGTGCTGGTGCTGACTGACGGACACGAGAACAAACCCGAGTACATCAATGTCGTAAAGGATGAAATTACTTCGTACGTGTACGCGATCGGGATGGGAACCGAAGCCATAATCAACTCGGACACGCTCGAGTCATTCGCCAACGAGAGGATGGGGTACCTTCTGCTCACCGATGCTCTCGACGACAGCAACCAGAATCGGGTCAAAAAATTCTGTCTGCAGATTCTTGCAGATGCAACGGGCGGAACCGTGATGGTGGATCCACAGGGATATTTGCAGCCGGGTGCCGACGTCGAGATTCCGTTCTGGCTGACCCGGCACGACACTCATTGTGATGCATTTCTTCTGCTTCCCGAGCATGACGCAATTACCATGAAACTCGAGACGCCGAGTGGAACCGTCATCGCGCCGGAAAGTGCGCTCCCTGGTGTGAGCTACGTAGCAGGATCGTTCGTGTCGTATTACCGGCTCAATTTCGGCGCTGCGTTGGGCAGACAGCGGGACGGAAAATGGCTGGCGCGGCTGTCCGTGAGCAGAACCCAACTGGGGAAGTACTCGAGAAAAGCAAGACGGTCCCGTCCGGCGCTCGGGCCGCGCATTGCCGCACACGGAATTCCATATGATTTCATGGTGACCGGCCACTCCAGCATCGTGCTGAGGGCAAAGTCATACGCGAACGGAACCGTGCCCGGTTCACGCGTAGTGGTGCGCGCCGTGATCGACGGCGTCGCGCTGATCGATTCGAAGCTCACGTCGGTAACAGCCGAGACGCGGGCGCCGGACGGCACCTGCGCCACCGTGCGTATGCGGGATCTTGGACGCGGCGTCTACCAGGGCGAATTCACCGCAGAGATGCGAGGGGTTCATACGACCCGAGTGTTCGCGCGAGGTTTCACACCCTTGGGCCAGCACTTCACGCGCGAACAAGTCGTCACCGCTGGCATTTGGATTCCGCCGCGCGCGAACCTCTCAGCGGTCGCGCGCGGCGAAAAGAAACCGAACCACTAACCTGCTAGGGCCCGCCTCCGCCTACTTTGAATTCCGGCGAACCATGGCCGCCGCCCGTGTCGCACGACTCGCAGTCCATGTCGACGACGAACGTCTTTCCTGCCGCGCCCTTGCGCACGTGCATATTGACGCATTCGCCGGGCGAGAGCCTTACCGAGGTGCGCCCGAACAACTGGCGATCCTCGAACACGATCGTCACCAGGCAGTCGTTGTCGTTGCAAATGCGGACCAGATTCCCGGGATTGAGTTCAACGATGTCATCTGCAAAATTGCATGATGAATCGACGGTGAGAGACACGTCCGGTGTCGGTCCCCCCGATTTCTTCGGCGGGTAACACCCGGCCTGCAGCGCAATCACCGCGATGAATGCAGCTGCAAGAACAAAAATGGAGAAGCGTCTCACAGACAACCTCCTGGGGTTCGGGTTGGGCTCAATGCGAGTCGTGTGATGCCGCCTGCGCCCTGTCGGCGGCTGCTTCGGGTGCAACAATCTCCTTGTAACGAGGGTCTTTTCTCAGTTCTTCAAGAAGAGGTTCGTTTTCGACCAGCGCGAGCGGGAAGTCATGGCGAACGGCATTGGCGAGATGATGCAACGCTAGCTCGCGCTGTCCGAACTGCTCGTATGCGCTGGCCGCGCTGAACATGACGCGAGGGTGCTCTTCCAGCAATCTTGCCGCGTTGTCGATCGTCTGGCGGGCGCGCAGCGTGTCGCCCGACATGGCGTAGTAGTCGATGAGAAATGATGTCAGCTGTCCGTCGCCCGGGTGCGCGGCGAGGCCGGCGAGCGCTTTGCGGATGGCGTGGCTGTAAATCGGGCGTGACGATTCGCGCTTCCCATCTGTCCAGTACAACGCGCTCGCAAGATTGCCCCACGTGGCGCAATCATTGGTATCGCAATACTGCACTGCGAACTCGAAATAGCGCGCGGCCTCCTCGAACTTGTGCTCGAAATAAAGCGTGGTTGCCACGTTGTTGCACGACTCACAGCCCGGTTGAATGCGAAACGCCTCCAGAAACATTTCCCGCGCCTGGGGAAACTCGTTGCGCCGTGTGTGGATCACCCCGAGATTGCTGAGCGTGAGTGCATCCCGTGGTGCGAGCGCATGACTGCGTGCCCATGCCGTGCTGGCATCTGCCAGGCGGTCCTGCCCAAAGTAGAAGTTGCCTTGCTGAAGGAATACCGCAAAGAAGTCAGGCTTCGCGGCCGCAAGGTTCAGGTAGGTCGATTCCGCCTCCGCGACGCGTGAGCGGTCGGCGAGAAGTGAAGCCAGCCAGTACGTTGCAAGGTATTGTCCGGAATCCGCGCGCAACGCGCGCCGGTAACTCACGATTGCCGAGTCGGGTTGTCCTGCAACACGGGCCACATCTCCAAGCAGCACGAACCCGTCGGCCTCACTTCTTGTACGCGAGAGCTTGATTGCGTCGTTGCGCGCGCGATCAATCGCCTTGTTATCGAGACCATATTGAAAACGGAGAAGCGCTGCGTCCCCTGCGGCACGCGTCCCGGCGGGAAATGCGTTATCGAAACCGAGACATGAGTCGAGCTCGGCCTGCGCCAGATTGAGCGTCACCGCGTCGAATCCCCGCGCGGGGTCGGCAGATGGCACGAGCAATCCCATACCAATGAGATAGGGGCGCACAGCTTCTCCACGGCTGGGTCGAAAAGAGGACGACCAGTCGTCCGAGGAAATGCTTGTCATGCCACCGACCTTCGTCGCCAGTTCGTCCAGGAGTTTGAATGGGCGGCTGGGGTCGAAATCGAGGGATGCTTTCTTCACGACGCGCAAATTGTCAGCGTTGCGCAGCTCGAGCGTGACGCGGGCCGAAGCGCCGTAGCGTTGCACCTCTCCAGTGATTATGCGATTCACACCGAACGTTCTCGCGGCGGTGGCAGGCTCGGGGAGCTGCGCTTTCACCACCCGCGAATAGGGAACCGTCCAAAGCGACGGGCTTTCGCTGCGCGTTGCTTCGAGCAGACGCGTCGTGTGCTCACCCAGCCCGGCGACAAACGCATCATGCGACGGACCGAGGCGATTCTTGAACGGAAGCACTGCGACGCGCATTTTCGTCGTGAACAGGGGAGGTTTGCGATGCGTGTACCAATAGACTGCGTATCCGGCTCCAGCTACGAAGATCAGCGCTGCCGCAAAGGTCGCAATCCGCCGCAACAGTCTCGCGCGTCGGGCGTCGTCAATGATGGGACGAATGGTTGCTGATGCCACCGACGACTCCCAGCCCAAGGCCTCAGCCGCCTTCACCATGTCCACAAGAACCTCTTCGACAGTCTGGTAGCGCTGCGCCGGGTCTTTCTCGAGACAGCGACCAACAACACGAGCAACAGGCAATGGAACCGAGTTGGGAAGCGTCTCGTACGGTTCGTGCACGATCGAATAGAGAAGCGCCGCGTTCACGTCGCCGCGGAACGGGAGATGACCTGTCAGCGTTTGGTATAAGGTCACACCAAGCGACCAAATATCGGTGTTGGGTGCGACGTGCGAGCCGGACGTTTGCTCGGGGGACATGTACGCCACGGTTCCTACCGTCACGGCACTCGAGGTCACATTCGATTCACCGATAAGGAGCGCGAGTCCGAAGTCCACGATGCGTACGAAGCCGTCGTCGGTGAGGATCACATTGGCGGGTTTGATGTCGCGGTGGACGATATTGCGTTTATGCGCTGCCCAGAGTCCCTGCGCGATACCAAACGCGATGCCGAACGCTTCGCGCGGCGGCATGGGACCGGACTGTATTACATCGCGCAGCGAGCGCCCCTCGCAGTAGCTCATGGCCATGAACGCGCGGCCGTCCTCGGCTTCGCCCACTTCGTAGACGTGGCAGACGTTGGGGTGATCGATCAGGGACGCCGCGCGGGCTTCGCGCAGAAAGCGTTTGCGGAGGGATTCGTTGGCGAGCAGTTCGGTGTTGAGGAACTTGAGGGCGACGATGCGACCGAGGCTGGTGTCTTCAGCCTTGTAGACCACGCCCATCCCGCCTCCGCCGAGGCGGTCGAGGATCCGGTAATGGGAAATCTCGCGTCCGATCACATCAACGCTCCGGGGGGCTGGATTCGTCGAGTCGGTGTCCGCTCCCCCGGATGATATCACCGGCATGGGGGGGATGGAAGCAGGCTGCGCGGGCGCGCTCACGAGCTTGTTCTTGACCCCGAGGCGGCCGCGATATAATATGGTCCGAGCATGTCCTTTTAACCGGGCCCAGAGAGGCCCCGAAGGGATCCACGCATGAAATCTGCCATGTCCTCCCGCGCCTGCGGGAAGCGTTCGGTTCGACCAGTTCGCCTTTCCCCCGCAGCGGGAAGGCGTTTTTTTGTATCCCGATTCGTGGCGTGCTCGCGCCGGAAGGTCTCGCGATGACGAAGCCCACCCGCCCGCGCGGCAAAATGATCCTTGCCGACGGCACCAGGTACGAAGGCCATCTCACCGGCGCCGCCACGCGGCCCGATTTCAAACACGTCTGGGGCGAAGTCGTCTTCAATACCTCGATGACGGGCTACCAGGAAGTCATCACCGATCCGTCGTACGCCGGACAGATCGTCGTCATGACGTACCCGCAGATCGGCAACTACGGCGTCACCGTCGATGACAGTGAAAAACCGGAGTGTGCGGCGCGCGGTCTGGTGACCCGCGACCTGCAGGAATTCTTCTCGCCCGGCCCCGGGCGCATGAGCCTCGAGCAGTTCATGATCGATCAGAACCTCGCCGGCATCACCGGGGTCGACTCACGCGCGATCACGCGCCACATCCGCGACAAGGGCTCGGTTGTGGCAGCCATCGGTCGCGCCGAAATGAGTGACGAAGAGCTGCTCGCCATCGCGAAAGCGCACAAGCTCGACCGGGCCGAACGGCTGGTCGAGCGCGTGAGCGGCACGCTCAACGCGGTGCATGATGGAAACGCGCAGCGCGCAGCCGTGATCGACCTCGGGGTCAAGAAGAGCATCGTGGACAACGTGCGCCGCCTCGGACTCACCACGCAGGTCTTCGACGCGTCATTCAAGTCCGACGACATCCTGGGGGGCGGATTCGATTTCGTCGTGGTATCCAACGGCCCGGGTGATCCCACCGACATACCGCACGTCGTCGATGAAGTGAAAAAGCTTATCGGCCGCATTCCTTTGCTCGGTATCTGTCTGGGCCATCAATTGATAGCGCTCGCGCTGGGGGCCTCGACCTACAAGCTCAAGTTCGGGCACCACGGCGCCAATCAGCCCGTTCTCGATATCGCGAGCGGGCGCGTGTTCATCACCAGTCAGAATCACAATTACGCGGTGAGCGATTCCATCGCGGACCACCTCGGCGTGCAGGTGACATACACCAATGCTGCTGACGGGACGCTGGAAGGATTTCTCGACGAACATCGCATGATCGAATGCGTACAGTTCCATCCCGAGGCGTCGCCGGGACCGCACGATTGTAATTTCATTTTTGACCGGTTCCTCGAGCACTGCAGCGGCTGGCGCGCCGCGCGCGCGAACAAGGCGACGGGTGCCGCGATGCCAGGTGTGACGCCGCTCAAGCGGGGAGGTGACGCGCATGCCGCGTCTTGACGACATCAAGTCGGTAATGGTGATCGGCAGCGGTCCCATTGTGATCGGCCAGGGCTGCGAGTTCGACTACTCGGGTACGCAGGCTATCCGCGCCTTGCGCGAAGAAGGACTGCGCGTCGTGCTTATCAACAGCAATCCGGCCACCATCATGACGGACCCCGAGATGGCGGATGCGACCTACATCGAACCGCTCACTTTCGAAGCGTGCCGTAGCATCATCGAGCGCGAGCGTCCTGACGTGCTGCTGCCGACACTGGGCGGACAGACGGCGCTCAACCTTGCAATGGAACTTTCCGACTCCGGGGTGCTGGAGGAATTCGGCGTGCGCCTCATCGGCGTCGACCTCAAGATGATCCGTCGCGCGGAAGACCGCAGCCAGTTCAAGCTCCTGTGCGAAGAGGCCGGCTTCGACACGCCGCGCAGCGCCATCGCACATTCCATGGACGAGGCCATGCGCGCCCTCGAATCGATCGGGTTGCCCGTCATCATTCGCGCTTCATTCACCCTGGGCGGCAGCGGCAGCGGCATGGCGCGCACGCGCGAGGACTTCATCCGCATCACCAAGATGGGGCTCACGAAGTCGCCCGTGCGTGAGGTTTTGATCGAAGAATCCGTCGAAGGCTGGAAGGAATTCGAGCTCGAGGTGATGCGCGACCGCGCCAACAACCACGTGGTCGTATGCTCCATTGAGAACCTCGACCCCATGGGCGTGCACACCGGCGACAGCGTCACGGTGGCGCCGGTGCAGACGTTGCGCGACGTCGAGTACCAGAAGATGCGCGACGCCGCCTTCAAGATCATGGACATGGTGGGCATCTGGGGTGGCGCCAACGTGCAGTTCGCCATCGAGCCCAACACCGGCCGCATGATCGTGATCGAAATGAACCCGCGCGTGTCGCGCTCGTCGGCGCTGGCTTCCAAAGCCACGGGTTATCCGATCGCCAAAGTGGCCGCGCGACTCGCCCTGGGCTACACACTGCACGAGCTTCCCAACGACATTGTGGGCACCATTCCCGCAGCATTCGAGCCGTCGCTCGATTACGTGGTGGTGAAGATTCCGCGCTGGAATTTTGAAAAGTTCCGCGGCGTGGAAGATGCGCTGGGGTCCTTCATGCAGTCGATCGGCGAGGTCATGGCGCTGGGCCGCACCTTCAACGAGGCCCTGCAGAAGGCGTTGCGCTCGCTCGAAAACGACTGGAACGGTCTCGATTCCGTCGACTTCGCGCCGGAAGACCTCGAGCGCCTGCTCAAGGTTCCCAATTCGATGCGCCTGTTCGCGGTGAAAGCCGCGTACCGCGCCGGTTGGACCACCGAGCGCATCCACGAATTGAGCAAGATCGACCCGTGGTTCCTGGAGAACTTCCGCTCCATCGTGGACAAGGAAACGCTCGTGCGCGCTTCCAAGTTCCCGCCCGCGCCCGAGCTCATGCGCGAGGTGAAACGCTTCGGCTTCGCCGACCGGCAGCTCGCGTCGCTGTGGCAGGTGGACGAAGAGGACGTGGTGCGTGAGCGCGAGAAGATGAACATCCTGCCCGTGGTCAAGATGGTCGACACCTGCGCCGGCGAATTCGAAGCGCGCACTCCCTATTACTACGTGGTGTACGACGACGAGTGCGACATTATCACCGACACGCGCCGCAATCGCTCCGGCAAACAGAAAGTCGTCATTCTGGGCAGCGGCCCCAACCGCATCGGACAGGGAATCGAGTTCGACTACTGCTGCGTGCACGCGGCCATGGCGCTGCGCGACATGGGTTACGAGTCGATCATGGTCAACTGCAACCCGGAAACGGTGAGCACCGACTTCGACATCTCCGATCGCCTGTACTTCGAGCCGGTGGCGTACGAGCACGTGATGGCGATCGTCGCCAAAGAAAAGCCCCTCGGCGTGATCTTCCAGTTCGGAGGACAGACGCCGCTCAAGCTGCTCCACCGTCTCGCGCAGGCCGGGGTGCCCGTGCTGGGCACGGGTGTGGAAGCCGTCGACAAGGCGGAGGACCGCGAGCGCTGCCAGGAGCTCATGCTCGGCCTCGGCATCAAGCATCCGCCGTGCGCATTTGCGTCGACGCGCGAAGAGACCGTGCGCGTCGCGGGCCAACTGGGTTATCCCGTGCTGCTGCGCCCGCCCTACGTGCTGGGTGGTCGCTCCATGGAGCTCGTGCGCAGCGAGGAAGAAATCCTCACCTGCGTGGACTCCGCGCTCGCATCGAGCGGCAACCGCGCGCTCATGATCGACAAGTTCATCGAGGGCGCCGTCGAGGTTGATGTCGACTGTGTCAGCGACGGCGAGAATGTCGTCATCGCGGGACTCATGGAGCACATGGAAGAAGCCGGCATTCACTCCGGCGATTCGAGCTGCGTGATTCCGCCGCTCGCCATCGAAGAGGAGGTGGCGGAGGAAATCAAACGCCAGGCCGTCCGCATCGCGAAGGCGCTGCGTGTGGTGGGCATGATGAACGCGCAGTTCGCCATCAAGGACAACCGCGTCTACTGCTTCGAGGTGAACCCGCGTGCATCGCGCACGGTGCCCTACGTCAGCAAGGCCACCGGCATCCAGTGGATCAAGGTTGCCACCCGGGCCGTCATGGGCGAGGCCATCGACATGGCGCGCTACGGCGAGCCCGTTATTCCCGACTACATGTCCGTCAAGGCGCCGGTGTTTCCCTTCGACAAATTCCCCGGCGTGGATTCGATTCTCGGCCCCGAAATGCGTTCGACCGGGGAAGTGATGGGTATCGGCGAAACTTTCGACGAAGCCTTCATCAAAGCGCAGCTCGGTGCCGGCTATCGCCTGCCCAGGGGCAGCCACATCTTCATCTCGGTGGCGAACCGCTACAAGCGCAAGGTCATCTTTCCGGTGAAGGCGCTGACCGAGATGGGCTACAAGATCGTCGCCACCGAAGGTATGGCGCGCGTGCTGCGCTCGCACGGTGTGGCGGTCAAGGTGGTGCACAAGATCTCGGAAGGCGACTCTGGCATCCTCGAAATGATCGAGGACGGAACCATCTCGCTCGTGGTTAACATGGCGTGGAGCCGCAAATCGATCGAGGACGACAAGTTCATCCGGCTGGCCGCGAACAAGATGAAGGTGCCGTGCATTACCACCATGGCCGGCTTCCATGCGCTCGTGCTGGGTTTGCAGACGGTTGCGGGCGGTCCGCTGCACGTCGAGTCCATCCAGCGCTACAACGCGCGCCTGAAGGCTCTGGTGGAACCGGCGCCGGCGGGAAGTGACGCGGCCGACGCTGTCGGCGAAGTGGCGTGATGCCGGAGTCGGATGCGCGCGGCATTCCGTCGTCGCGCTTGCCCGTCAGCTGCCTGGTGCTGGCGCAGAACTGCGCGCAGGTTCTGCCGCGGTGTATTCGATCCCTCTCCTTCGCAGATGACATTGTGGTCGTCGATGGTGGTAGCCGCGACGACACGGCCGCGGTTGCGCGTGCGCTGGGCGCGCGCGTCATCGTCAATCCATGGCCGGGTTTCGCGGCCCAGCGCCGTTTCGCGCTTGCGCACGTGCGCCACGACTGGGCGTTTTTCTGCGACTCCGACGAGGAAGTTTCCCACGAGCTTGCGTCCGGCATCGCCATCGCGCTGTCACGCCAGAACGATGCGGAGACGCCACGTGCTTTCCGTGTCACGCGGCGCAGCCAGTTTCTTGGCTCGTGGATGGACGTGGGACCGTGGGCGCACGACGCACCGCTGCGCTTGTTTCGCGCGCGCGAGGCCCGGGTAACGGAAGCGTCCGTGCACGAGGGCATTCACGTGAATGGGGCGGTCGGGCTCATCGCGGCCCCGCTCTTCCACTACACCCACACCACTCTCTCCGGCAGCATCGACCGGCTCAATCGCTACACCACGCTGGAAGCGCGCGACCGCGCCGGGCGCCGCCGCATCACCGCACTCGACCCACTGGTCTCGCCCATCGGCGTGTTTCTCAAGTATTATGTGGTGAAGGGGTGCTGGCGCGCAGGCATGCGGGGTTATCTGCTGGCGTGCATCACCGCGATCTACAAGATGGTGCTCTACGTAAAGATTCGCGAGATCCAGTCACGCACGGTACGTTCATGAGACGCTTCTTCATTCTGAGCGCGAGTGTAATCGCATTTGCTTCCGCCGCTCTCGCGGCGGGATCAAAGGGACCGGCCATGGACAAGACCACTCTTGTGGTGGGCACACGCGCCGAACCGAAGAGCCTCAATCCCATCGCCATCACCGCATCCGAAGGCCAGCAGATTGCTGCGCTCATGTTCGGAAAACTCCTGGAAGAGCAGGACGACTTCGTTTCGTTCAAGCCGGCGCTGGCCCGTTCCTGGGCGTTCAGTGCCGACAGTCTGGACCTTACGTTCGTGTTGCGCGACGACGCGCGCTGGTCGGACGGCGCGCCTGTCACCGCATCGGATGTGCGCTTTACATGGCAGGTGCAGACCGACACCACCGTGGCGTGGCCGAGCTCGAACATCAAGGCGCACATTCGCGACGTCGAGGTGAAGGACGCGCGCACGGTCGTGTTTCACTTCGACAGGCGTTCCCTGTATCAGGTGATGGACGCCAACGACGGCGTGATTCTTCCCGAGCACCTGCTGGCGTCGGTTCCGCGCAGGGAACTCAAGACTTCGCCTTTCGGGCGGGCGCCGGTGGGGAACGGCCCGTACGTGCTGCAGCGCTGGGAAGCCGGCCAGTTCATCGAGCTCGCGCGTAACGCAAAGTACGCCGGATCGCCGCCGCGTATCGAGCGCATCGTGATCAAGTTTGTTCCCGATGTGGTGACGCTGGTGGCCCAGCTCCAGGCCGGAGAAATTGACCTGCTCGAGTCGGTGCAGGCATACGACCTTTCCGGCATCCGGGCCAAGCGGGACGACGTCCAGGTTCTGGGCGCGCCCTCGCGGCGCATGAGCTTCGTGGCGTGGAATGGCGCGCGGGCGCCGTTTGATCAAGCCGCCGTGCGCGTCGCGATGACGACGGCCATCGACAGGCAGGCCATCATCAAGAACGTGTGGGGTGGTTACGCGAAGGAATGCACCAGCCCCATCGTGCCGCTTCTGTGGGCATACGACCCGTCGATCAAAGCATTGCCATACGATCCCAAGCGCGCGCGCGCCGCTCTGCAGAAGCTCGGATATCGCGACACGGACAAGGACGGCGTTCTCGATCGCGACGGAAAGCCGCTCGCATTCGAACTCCTGGTCAACGACGCCCAGAATCGCGTCGACATCGCGACCCTGATCCAGGCTCAGCTCAAGCAGGCCGGCATCAAGGTCAATGTGCGTGTGATGGAGTACGGTGCGTACATCGACCGGATTCTCGCCATGGACTACGATGCGGCGGTGGTGGAGTGGAAAGTGCAGACCAAAGTAGATCTGACGCAGCTCTTTCACAGCCGTGCGAAGCGCCCGAACGGTTACAACTTTGTGGGTTACTCGAATCCAGAAGTGGATGGTTTGATTGACGAGGCGCTGCTGCAGGACGATATGTCGCGCGCCAGAGAGCTGTGGCGCCGTGCGCAGCGCGCGATCTACAACGACCAGCCCTACACGTTCATCGCGGTGCCGCAGGAGCTGACCGCGATCGACGACCGTTTCTGCAACGTGAGACCCAGCCCAATCAATATTTTCGCGCACATCACGGATTGGCGCATCAAGCCCGACTGTCGTTAGAATGCTGAACCGCGGTCGCGAGGCGGGAGTGGATCAGTGTGACTGCGCCGGGCGGAACCATGCTAGCGTCTCCCTCGCGCAATGATCACATCACCCCTGCGCTCGAGCACGACGGGGTCGTGACCCAGGGCGCGCACCGCGCCTTCCACCCGGCAGATGGTGCGGGCACGTCCCGACCGCGTTACTGCAATCCCCAGTTGAAACGGTTCGCCGGATGGATTGACGCGCACCGTGGTCACCAGCTCGAGCACCGCCTCGGGTGCAATCAGCAGCTCGTGCAGGCGCCCTCCACAGCTCGTGCACGCCGCATCCGCCTGGAGCGTGATGTGGCCCCGTTCGCAGCGCCACGCATGCAGTCGGTTCCTGCGCATCAGGCGGCCTCCACGATGAAGACGTAGGTGTCGGGCGACACGCCGCCCGCGCTCTGAAGCAGTGCCACGCGCGCGTTGGCGTGCTGTCGCTCGCCCGCCTTGCCGCGCAATTGCGCGTGAATCTCCGCCAGGGATGTGAGCCCGCACACGCCGATCGGGTGGCCGCGCGCCTTCATGCCGCCGGACGGGTTGACGGCGATGCGGCCGCCGCGGGAAAGTTCGCCGCGCACGAGCGCGCGCCAGGCATCGCCGTACTCGAAAAAGCCCATCGCCTCCAGGTTCATGAGTTCGAAAGGCGCGAACGCGTCGTGAATTTCGACGACGTCGATCTCGGACGGCGCGCGTCGCGCGATGGCGAACGCCGCATGGCTCGCCTGCGTCGCGGCGGCGAAACGCCCGGGATGCTCGCGGTCCTGAAATCGTACGGTGTCGCGACCGCTGCCCCAGCCGACGAGTCGAGGCGCGCCACCGGCGGCGCCGGATGCAGTGAGCACGCAGGCTGCGGCCCCGTCGGACATGGGCGCGCAGTGCAAGCGGCGCAGCGGATCCGCCACCACCGGGCTCGAGCGCACGTCTTCGGCGCTCACTTCACGCTGGAACTGCGCGTCCGGGTTGTGCACCGCGTTGGCGTGATTCTTTATCGCCACCTCGTCGAACGCGGATGCGGGTACGCGGTACGCCTCCATGTAGGCGCGCACGGCGAGGGCGGCAAGAGAGGGGAGCGTCGCGCCGTGCGCATTTTCGACCGGGTCCGACACCCTTGGCGCGAGCAGCCCCGACGCCGTTCCGGCGTCGAGATGCATCATCTTTTCGCACCCCACAACAAGCACGTCGCGGTCCGTCTCGTGACAGCGTTCGATGGCACGCTGGAGTGCTTCGCCACCGGTCTTGAATGCGCCGTGCACGGCGAGAGCGCCGTCCACGCCGAGCTTGCGCAGCACGGAGCGGACCACCGCTGCCGCGTCCTCGATCCCGCACAGCTCGCGCGGGGCGAAAGAAGAGAGAAAGACCGAGTCGACGGAATGGGAGCCTGCAGTGCGCAAGGCCGCCGCGGCGGCCTGTTCGAGGAGGGTCGCGTAGTCTTCATCGTGACGGCCGATGCGGGTCATCACGGCCGCTTTGATCTTGATTTCACGCACGATTTGAGGATATAAAGACGCGGATTTCCAGTCAACGAAACGCGCTTACTGAGGAGTCCTGCTGTACATGATTCATCGCGTCGCCATCGTCGCGCTGGTTGCCGGACTCACGGCTCAGGTGCTCAAGGTCATATTCGAGCTCATTCGTACCCGACGACTGAACTTGTTGCGCTTTTTCGACAACGGGGGGATGCCGTCCTCTCACACCGCGCTCGTCACGGCGCTCACCATCGGGGTGGGGCGCGACGCCGGCATCGACTCGCCACTCTTCGCCGTAACGCTGCTTTTCAGCCTCTATTTTGTCTTCGAGGCGGCCGGCCTGCGCATGGAGGTGGGCAACCAGGCCCGGACGCTCAACGAGTTGGTGGACGAGCTGCGCCATACTCACCACCTCGACCGCGATCGTCTGAAGGAGCTGGTCGGCCACACCTGGGGCGAAGTCTTCGGCGGGTTCCTGTACGGAACTCTGGTGGCTTCGCTGGCGAGTTTCTAGGCTTCGTCCAACCCGCCCGACGGCATTCTCGGGTACTACCCGGCGGCAAGAGGGGGGGCGCCCGGCGAGCACCGGGCAAACGCGGTCCTTGTCCGGTTGCGGGCCTCCCCCTATATTCAATGCAGGCCACGGGGCCCACCCCACAAATACCCTGACTCAATGCAACCGTACAACCGAGCTGTTCTGGCCGCGTCCGTGTGCGCGGCGTTTGCGGTCACCTCCTGCGGTTCCAACGATCCCGCGCGAGTGGGCCGGCCGCCGGTGGTGAATTCCTATTCCCCCACCGCGCGCTCCATCAACGCCTTTGTCGGCGACACGCTTCAGTTCAAGATCGACGCTTCCGACCCCGACCACGACGCATTGACCACTTCGTACGCAGTCGACGATCACTTTGTGTTCGACGGGGCCACGTGGAATTACGTTATTGAGGATACGGGGGTTGTTAGCGTGCGCGGTGCGGTGTCCGACGGGGAGCACGTTTCCTTCATCGACTGGCAGCTCACCAACTCGATTGCCATCAACCTTCCGCCCACCATCGAAACCTCGCTTCCTGTGGAAGCCAACCCCGTGCTTGTGATCGGCAACGCGATGAACTTTGCCGTCATCGCCGACGATCCCGAGCGCGACGCGCTGAGTTACTCGTTCGCCGTGAACGACTCGCTTGTTTCGAACGAGCGGCAGTTCGTCTACCGGGCGACTTCGGTGGGCCTCAAGAAAATCCGCGTGGTGGTGAGCGACGGCGAAAAAGCTGCGTCGCACGAGTGGCAGCTCAAGGTCACTACCGTCCCTGACAATATCCCGCCCGCAACGGTGCTCATCACGCTGGCCGAAACCGGTCAGGAGCCCGGCGAGATCAATATCGAATGGACGGCGGTGGGTCGCGACGGTATGACCGGCCTGCCGTCGCAGTACCAGGTACGTACATCGCCCGTCCCGATGGTCACGGAAGTCGACTGGGCCCGTGGCAGCGAACGCCCCAACGTGCCCGTCACCGCCGAGCCCGGGCAGACGATGCGCATGGTGGTCAGTGGCCTTCAGCCCGCGCGGCCGACATACATAGCCGTGCGTGCAATCGACGATTTCGCAAATATTTCCGCACTTCCGCCGCCGGTACAGGCAGTCACGCGCGGCATGCGTTTCGGGGGGCGAGTGATCGACACGGTGACGTGGCAGGGGATTCCCGGGGCCACGGTCAGCTGGGGTACACAGTCGAAAACGACGGGGCCGGATGGCGAGTATGAATTCACAGAGCAGGGTCTCGCCGATGGCACTATCATCGCGCGCGATGAACTGGGTGCGGGGGTTGGAAACTACTTCGACTACACCAAGCCGTACTCGGCCAAACATCTCGATGTCGTGAACCTGTATCTGATACCGAACTACAATCTCACGACGACATTCTATACCGACTTCCTGCAGTTCTTCCGCTTCATGACCGACGTCGGCGGCATTCCCAATACCGCCGACCAGCGCCGGCGCGACCTTCCGCTCCCGCTCTATATTCGCCCGTACGAGAAGGGCGGGCTCGACTACGCGCAGGCAGTGCGTGAAGTGGCGGATGAGTTTGACGCCATTCTGGGCGGACGTGTCTTCTCAATAGCGACGTCACCGTCGCCTCCGATTCGCCTGGAGACGGCGTACAGCACCATCATCGAACGCGATCAGCACGAGATTCTGACGTGGAGCGCCGACTGGTACCCGCTGGTCAGTCTCATCACGTTCCGGACCGTGTACAACGCCACCAACGTGGACGGATTCAAGGTGATTGCACGCCACGAGTTCGGCCACGCCCTGGGCCTCAACCACAGCTTCGATACCAGGCACATCATGGTGGGTGGCCCGGCCCCCTCTGTGCCACACTTCTCCACGGATGAAATCGCAGTGCTGCGGACCTACTACGCCATTCCACGTGGGTGGAACGTCCGCTACTACGAGCGCGAATAACTGACAAACCCCGCTGCCAGACTGTCACCCGTCAGGAATCCCACGCGCGCCACATTTTCAAGTGGCGAGTTAAGTCAATTATTTACAGATATTTAGAAATATGCGGTGAATGGCATCGATCCTGCCCCCGGAATGTCGTATCCATACGGTAGTCGCAAGGAGAACGATCCAAGATGATGCTCGACAAATTCACCGAAAAGGCCCAGGCCGCGGTCAGCGAAGCCAGTGAAACGGCCTTTCTGGGCAACCACCCCGAAGTCAATGCATGGCACCTGCTCTCGGCACTGGTTGAGCAGACCGACGGTCTCGTGCCGCCCCTGTTTCAGCGCATGGGGATCGATGTCGCGCGCGTGCGCGCAGTGGTAACCGCGCAGCTTGCGTCCATGCCGACGCAGAGCGGCGGCCAGGCCGCGCCCTCCAACGATTTTCAGTCGGTTATTCGCCACGCCATCGCCGAAGCGAAGTCGATGCAGGATCAGTATGTCTCCACCGAGCACCTGCTGCTCGGGATGATTCGCGACCGCAAGGCACCGGTCGGCGAATATCTGCATTCCATCGGCGTCGGCAAGGAGCGCGTGCTCAAGGCGATCAAGGATCTGCGCGGCGGCGAGACGGTCGTTGATCAGAATCCAGAGGGAAAGATGCAGGCGCTGGAGCGCTTCACCATTGATTTCACCGAACGTGCGCGCGCGGGCAAGCTCGACCCTGTCATTGGACGCGATGACGAGATTCGTCGCGTGAGCCAGGTGCTCTCGCGTCGCACCAAGAATAATCCGGTGCTCATCGGCGACCCGGGCGTGGGCAAGACCGCCATCGTGGAAGGCCTTGCGCAGCGCATCGCCGACGGTGATGTGCCGGACACGCTGCGCAACCGAAAACTGCTGGGCCTCGATATGGGCTCGCTCGTCGCGGGGACCAAATTCCGCGGTGAATTCGAAGAACGCTTCAAGGCGCTGCTCAAGGCCATCACGCAGAGCGAGGGAGAGATCATTCTCTTCATCGACGAGTTGCACACGCTCGTCGGTGCCGGCGCGGCCGAGGGTTCGCTCGATGCGTCCAACATGATCAAGCCGGCGCTGGCGCGCGGCGAGTTGCACTGCATTGGCGCCACGACGGTGACCGAGTACCGCAAGTATATCGAGAAGGACGCCGCACTCGAGCGTCGTTTTCAGCAGGTGCCGGTGTCAGAGCCGAGCGTGGAAGACACCATCGCCATTCTGCGTGGTCTGAAGGAGCGCTACGAAGTGCACCACGGCGTGAAAATTACCGACGGTGCCATTGTGGCCGCCGCGCGTCTTTCCGACCGCTACATTACGTCACGTTTTCTTCCCGACAAGGCGATCGATCTCATCGATGAAGCTGCTTCGCGGCTCAAGCTCGAACTGGACAGCCAGCCCGTCGAGCTGCAGCAGGACAAGGAGAAGATCACCCAGCTCACCATCGAGAAGCAGGTGCTGGAGAAGGAAAACGACAAAGCCTCGCGTGCCCGCCTGGATGAGATCAACCGCAGGCTCGCCGAGCTCGAAGAGCGATACTCGGCACGCCGCGCGCGCTGGGAAAACGAGAAGGCCGTCATCCAGCGTATTCGCGACCTCAAGGAAAGGATCGAAGGAGCGCGCCGCGATGAAGGCCTCGCCATCCGCGAAAACCGTCTCGAGAAAGTGGGCGAGATCCGTTATGCCACGATTCCGAAACTCGAACGCGAGCTCGACGCGGCCAACCGCGAGCTCGAGCGTCTGCACCAGGATGGCGGGTTGCTGCGCGAAGTGGTAACGGCGGAAGAAGTCGCCGAGATCGTCGCGCGTTGGACGGGAATTCCCGTCAGCAAGATGATGGAGACAGATCGCGAGCGCCTGCTGAAACTCGAGGAACGGCTCGAGGAGCGGGTGGTTGGACAGCCCGAGGCGGTGCACGCCGTCGCGGAAGCGATTCGTCGGGCTCGTGCCGGACTCGCCAGTCCGCACAAGCCCGTGGGCTCGTTCGTGTTCGTGGGCCCGACCGGTGTGGGGAAAACCGAACTCGCGCGCGCTCTGGCAGAGGTCCTCTTCGACGACGAAAACCGCATGGTGCGGGTGGATATGTCGGAGTACATGGAGAAGCATTCGGTTGCTCGCCTGATCGGCGCGCCTCCGGGATACGTGGGTTATGACGAGGGCGGTTACCTTACCGAGGCCGTGAAGCGACACCCGTATTCCGTGGTGCTGTTGGACGAGATCGAGAAGGCCCACCCGGACGTGTTCAACGTGTGATTGCAGATCATGGATGACGGGCGTCTGA
>CAZULB010000039.1:0-23541 GCA_964621155.1 uncultured bacterium
AATGGCTCCCCGGGTAGGACTCGAACCTACAACCCTGCGGTTACGAGGGTTCCTTTCGTTGCCGAAAGGCTCGGACTATCTCATCACCCGCACTGTGTAGTGGGAGGGTGTCGGGCGCTAACGGGGCTTATCGGTTGAGATCCTCATCCCCTAGTCTCTGCACGTTCTCGCCTACTTCGACTCTCATTCGGCGAGCTTCGCTCAGGATTCCCCGCGCGCGTGGAGCGCGTGGGCTTCCCTGAATTCACCCGATGTTTCACCGGCGGTTTCCCGCCGGAGCTGCATTGCTACAGCCGCATGCTCTACCATTGAGCTACCGAGGAACCAGACGGACAGAATAGCGGCCCAGCACGTTGCTGTCAATGGTCTTAGCCCGGCTCGCCCCTGCGCCCCCGTTTGCCATTTTTCCCGTACTTGACGCTTTCCTATGCGGCAACTTGACACGATCAACGTGTCGTATTCAGTAGCGCGCGCTAGAGCGCGGAATTCTTGAGCTTCAGGAGTTCAAAGATCAGCGCGGCCAGGATGGCGGAAGCGGGAATAGTCAGGAGCCATGCCCATACGATCCGCGTCGCCACTCCCCACTTGATGCCCGAAAGCTTGGTGGTCGCTCCCACACCGATGATCGAGCCGGTGATGGTGTGCGTGGTCGAAACCGGAATTCCCGCGTGCGTCGCCAGAAACAGTGTCGCCGCACCCGCGGTCTCGGCGCAGAAACCGCCGACGGGTTTCAGCTTGGTGATCTTCATGCCCATGGTGCGGACGATGCGCCAGCCTCCAAACGCGGTTCCGACCGCCATCGCAGCATGACAGCTGAGGATGATCCACAGCGTCTTGTGATCGAAAATGGAAAGCTCCACGTCGGGGGCGAGATGTCCTGACGACACCAGCAGCGCCACGATAATACCCATGGTCTTCTGGGCGTCGTTTCCGCCGTGTCCGAGCGAATAGAACGCCGCAGACACCAGCTGCCCGCGGCGGAACAGTCGATCCACGGCGAGCGGCCGCCATTTTCGGAAGAGCCAGTACACCCCCAGCATCAGCACGAACGCAAACGCGAAACCGATCAGCGGGGCGAGCGGAATGAACTTCACGGTGGTGATGATCTTCTCCCAGCGCAGGATGCCCCACCCCGCGTGCGCCACACCGGCGCCAGCGAATCCGCCGATCAGCGCATGCGATGAGCTGGTCGGCAGACCCCACCACCACGTCAAGAGATCCCAGAGAATGGCGCCGAGCAGCCCGGCCAGCACAACATAGACGTAGGCCGCATCGCCCGGCGTCACTTTGACGATTTTGGAGACGGTGTCGGCGACCTTGGGCGCAAACACGAACATGGCCACAAAGTTGAAGAAGGCAGCCCACAGCACGGCAGTACGCGGGGAGAGCACGCGCGTCGATACCACGGTGGCGATGGAGTTGGCAGAGTCATGGAAGCCGTTGATTACGTCGAAGGCGAGGGCGATCGCGACGACAACAACAACAAGGACAAATTCGTTTGTCATCGGTTAGGCATGCTCCAGAACGACGCCTTCGATGACGTTGGCAAGATCTTCACACGCGTCGGTCACGTTCTCCAGCGCCTGAAAGATCTGGTTCCACTTGAGCACGACGATCGGATTGGTTTCCTCACGGAACAACCGCGCCACCGAGCTGGCCTTGATGCGATCGGCCTGATTCTCGAGCTCATTGATGCGAACGCACTCGCCCAGGATCGCGGTCGGATTGCGCATGTTGCGCAGACCTTTCACCGCGCGCTCCACCGCCTGCGTGGCCTGGTACATCACGACGACGCCTTCCTTCACGCTCTCGGGAACCGTGTCTATTTCAAACAAGTCCATCTGTCTGGCGACGGCATCGATATAGTCGGTGATGTCGTCGAGTTTGGATGCAATGCGATGAATGTCGTTACGATCGATGGGAGTAATGAATGTCTTGTGGAGCATCTCCATGCACGAGTGCGTGACCTCGTCGGCCTGATGCTCGAGCTGCTTGATATGTCGCGCGATCTCGTCGACGTTCGACTCATCGTGCGAAAGCTTGGCCAGCTCCGCCCCTGCTTGCACCGAGATGGCCGCGTGCTTTTCAAAGAAATCAAAAAAGTTGGTCTGTCGTGGGAGGAGACGCGAAAGCATGGCTTGCCTCCGGGCAGAGAGCTCATTATGAGGGATTGGAATCCTATGTTGACCGAACCAAGGTCGGCCGCAGAGTACACCGCGGCGCGCGGCACGGTCAACCGGGCCGGGTGTTCCGGGATCACACGCAAAAAGGCGGGCCAACACCGTTCGGTATTGACCCGCCTGCAGAGTCAGCGAGCGTGGCCGCAATTACGCCCACCGACTACATTCACGGACCTCATATTAATGAGCGCCCTACACCCACAATATAACGATTTCAGACTCTTTTGTCTTCACTTTTCTTGCAGATCGGCAGTGAATTTGGTAACTGCCAGTCTTTACGCTAGATGCCAGATCGGCAATAATGACGGCTCGCCCCCGTCGCTGACAGCTGATGCGCTGCATTAAGGCCCGGGCCAATACCGGGGAGAGAAGGAGAACATGAAGTACTGTAATGGAGTATTTGCCGTGGCCGCTTTCGCGGCGCTTGCACTTGCCGTGGGCGGCTGTGCGAAGAAGGCGCCCCAGGAGGAGGCCAGCCGCGAAATGGCATTCAAACACCTGGCTGCGGATACCTTGAGAGCACAGCTGGCGCGATTTGCGCCGGTGGAGATCTCGTACGACGAGAGCATTCTTTCGCCATCGGAAAAAGACGCGCTGGCGAAGCTCGCGCAGGTTTCCGCATTAATCGACGAACTGTTTCTGCGCCAGGTGTGGAACGGAAACATCGCGATGCGCAACGAGCTCGCGAAAGAGTCGCAAACCCCCGGCCCGAACCAGGCCCTTGCCCAGGATCTGTATCGACTCTTCGAAATCAACGCCGGACCGTGGTTACGGCTCGAGAACAACAAGCCCTTCATCGGCGAAATGAAAAAGCCCGACGGGGCCGGGTTCTATCCCGAAGACATGACGAAGCAGGAGTTCGAACAGTTTCTCGCGGCGCATACCGACATGAAGGATGCGCTCACGGGCTATTTCACACGCATCGACCGCGCGCCCGACGGCGGACTCAAGGCGGTCCCTTACAACGAAGCGTACGCAGACGTGCTCACGCAGGCGTCGAAACTGATGAACGAAGCTGCCGATCTGCTCACATCCGAGAAAGCAAAGAGCGAGCTCGGCAAGGGCGTGGACTATACGTCCCTCGCGAAGTTCCTGCGCAGCCGCGCCGCCGCGTTCGCCTCCAACGACTACTTCCAGAGCGACATGGACTGGATGGACATCAGGGACAACATCATCGACGTGACGCTCGGGCCATACGAGGTCTACGAAGACAATCTCTTCAACTACAAAGCGGCGTTCGAATCCGTGGTTGCCATTCGTAACCCGGCCGACAGCCAGAAGCTCGAACAACTGAAGAGCTTTCTGCCGGCCATGGAGCGCAATCTCCCGATTCCCGCTGAGTACAAGAATCCACGCCGCGGCACGGATTCACCGGTGGCCGTGATCGACGTAGTGAGCGCCGGCGGCGACATCAAAGCCGGTGTACACGCGGTGGCCTACAACCTTCCCAACGACGAGAAGGTGCGCGAGGCCAAGGGGTCCAAGAAAGTGATGCTCAAGAACATTTCGCGAGCCAAGTATGAAAAGATCCTGATTCCGATCGCGAACATCATGCTCGATCCGGAGCTCATGGAGCACATCGACTTCGATAGTTTCTTTAACCAGTCGCTCATGCACGAGCTGGCGCACGGGCTCGGTCCGGGCACCATTACCCTTCCCGACGGAACCAAGACCACGGTGAACCTGGCGCTGAAGACGCTGTATTCGCCGCTGGAGGAGTGCAAGGCCGATGTGATGGGGCTTTTCAACAACCAGTATCTTTTGAAGCAGGGTGTCATCACCAAAGAACAGCTCGAGCGGCAATATGTGGTCTTCCTGCCGGGGCTGTTCCGTTCGGTTCGTTTCGGACTGCACGAAGCGCACGGCAAGGGCAACATGATCCAGTACAACTGGTTCAAGGACCATGGTGCGATCGTGCTGAATGAAACCACGGATCGTTATTCAGTCGACTTCGAGAAGATGGGCGAAGCGTCGATGTCGCTTACGCGCGAGCTCTGCATGCTGCAGGCGAAAGGCGATTACAATGCGGCCCAGGCGTTTGTCGACAAGTGGGGCAATGTGCCGCCGGAAGTCGAACGCATCGTCGGCAAGCTGAGCGCGATTCCGTCCGACATCGCGCCCGACTACCACTCGCATTTCGCCACGGCAGGTAACTGACCCCGTGGCCACGCCGCGGCCGAAGAAAAAAGCGTCCGCGGGCACGCCGGATAGCAAGGCGGCCCAGCCGGTTCGCGCTGTGGAAGCGCGGACCGGCTGGGTCATCGCCAGCGCCGCACTTTCCGCGGCCATCATCGCTGCCGGAGCATTCCTCCCGGCGCTTCGCCTGTGGGGCGTGAATCACCTCGCCTACCTGCCTCCTGCGGTACGCTACGCAGCCATTGCGCTGCTTGCACTCGCCTTCGTGCCCCTCGTGGCAGGCCCGCTGTACCGCAGCGCATGTTCCCTTTTTGATCGCATCGGCGTCACGAAACGAAGTGTTGGTGTGTGGCTGGTAATCGGCTGCATTGCGGCGGGCGCGGTGGCAGGCTTCTGGTACATGCGCTCATCGACGCTACTTCTCGGTGACGGTCAGCTTATCGTACGCAGCTTCGAAGCGGCCGAAGAAGGCTACGAGAAAGTCATCATGCGCAGCGCCAAGGCCATCGTGAATGAGGAGCTGATCGCGCCCGGTACGATTCTCGGCTACTACGGGGCCATCAAAACCGGAAACAAATTCAAGCAGCCGCCTCTCAACTCGATGCGCGCACTCAACTGCGTGCTGGGCGGCTGTCTCATCTTGCTGCTGCTTACCCTGGTAAGCGACACCTTCGCGCGCGGTGAGCTGCGGCTATGGCTCCTGATTCTCGCGCTCGGGTCGTGCTCACTGGAGCTTTTTTTTGGCTATATCGAAACCTATACCACGCCCACGCTGCTGCTGGCGATTTATGTGGTGCTGGCGCTGCGTGCGTTGCACGAACGCGCGCCGCTGTGGCACGCAGCCATCCCGCTTCTCCTGGCGTGCTACGCCCACGTGCAGTCGATCCTGTTCCTACCGTCGTTCCTGTATTTGCTGATATGGATGCGCGCGCCCGTTCGCCGTGCCACACGTCTGCGCTACTGGACACCAGCTTTTGCAGCCGCAACCTTCATTGTCGTTATCGCAGCGCCGTTGGCAGTAAAGATGCGGAAGTTCTATGTGCCCATCGGCTTCAGCAATGAGAAGTACGCTCTTTTCTCACCCAACCACCTGACCGACATCGTAAACGAGCTCTTCATGCTGGTGCCGATACTCCCGGTGGTGGCAGCGATGGCGTGGATCGGGCGCAGCGCAGAGCGTGCCTCGGGCCGCGATGCGTCGCGTGACGCGCGCGCCACCAAAGCCCCCGCCGAGTGGTTCACGCATCCGGCGGAGTGGCAGCTCGTCACGAGCATTCTGATACCGTGCGCGTTCTACCTCACCTTCTTCCATCCCGAAATCGGCATGGCGCGCGACTGGGATCTTTTCACGATGACCACGACGGCGCTGGTGCCCTTCGTTCTGCTGGTGCTGAACCGGTACATCCGCGCCACAGGTATCGAAACGGCGAAGGTGGCGCGTTTTGCAGTCCCATCACTTTTCGTCCTCTTGATCTCGAGCACAGCCTGGGTGTGCGTGAACGCATCGGTGGAACGTACCATGGCGCGCTTCACCAACATTCTCACCTATGATCGGACGCACGCGTCGTATGCGTGGGAGAACCTGGCTATTCTGCAACACAGCCGCAAAGAACTCGACAAGTCCATTGCCACCATGCGTATCGCCTACGATCACTCCCACAATCCGCGCCAGGGCGCACGACTTGCCGTGTATCTGGAAGAATCGGGGCAAGCCGCCGAAGCCAAACAGATCCTGGAAAAGATTCTCGAACGGCACCCGGACAACACCGTCTCACGCTTTCGCCTGCTGGTATTCCTGGAAAAGGAGAATAACTGGCAGCGCATCACCGAAGTCGCGCGGGATGGCGTGAAGTACAACTCGGATGAAGGCATTTACTACTTCTTCTATGGAGAAGCGTTGATGCGCGCCGGAGACACCAAGAACGGTCTCGACATGTTTCGCCAGTGCCAGCGTTTCAAACTGCCCGACAACATCATGGCGCACGTGAACGAAGTGTTGAAGACCTATGGCGGCCAGACGGCACCGGCGCCGGGGGGAAACTAGGTTCTATTCGTCGTCGGTTCCGGTTGAATCCGCTTCTGTAGAGTCGGCCTCCGTCGTGTCGGCGGGAAGCACGGAGCCTGCAATGAGCGCGGCGGCCTCGAGATTGTCGCGCAACGCGTTGTACGAGAAGATCGCATAGCCCGCCACCGGGATTTCCCGCAACAGTCCCACCGACTCGGCGAGCTGCTCGTCGAGTCCGTCGTAGACCCCCAGACCGATCAGCACGTGGTCCACGCCAACCAAGCGGTTGTAGACGCGCGCCTTGGCTTCGATCTCGAGCGGCGGAATGCTGTACGCCATCGGCACCACAAAATCGACCCAGTCCTGATGCACCCACGTGGGCCAGTCCTGGCCCTTGTCCTTGCGCGCATACACAGGATCGGCGATCACGGCGGCCGAAAGCGGCTTCGTGCCCGCGGCGGTGCGGATGGCTGCCACCATGCTGTCCACCGCCTGGGCGCGATTCTCGCTGTAGATGCTGTCCAGCGCAGCGAGGGTACCCGCTCCCAGCATCTTCTGCATGCCGGCGCGATTGCTGGCAAGCTCCACCGGATCCACGCCGTAACGCAGCAGGAACTGCGAACGGCTGGCCGGGTCGTACGAGTAGGTCTTATTGGGAAAACGAATGTAGTCGAGGTGAATGCCGTCGATCTCGTAGTTGCGTACCAGCTCGCGCACCACGTCCACCATGTGCCGGCGATACTCCGGCACACCGGGGGAGATGAACGAGCCTTCGATTCCCTGTGCCTTCCATTTCGACGCCGGCACGTGATCCATGCGCGTGCCCTTCGCGTCGCTCAGGATCCAATCCGGATGTGCGCTCACCACATGCCCGGCCGGTGGCGCACGCTTCGTATCCGACCACACATAGTAGATGTTGAGCCACGCGTGCACTTCGATCCCGCTCCGGTGCGCAACCGTAACAAGATAGCGCAGTGGATCGAAATCCGTCAGCGACGCCTTGAGGGCGGGAGACGGAGGAGCGAGCGAGGATTGATAGTAGGCATCGCCACGGCCGCGCACCTGCACGAACAGAATGTGAAAGCGCGTCTGCACCGCGAAATCGACCAGACGATTCACGGACTCGGGTGTGGTGATGGCGTCACGCACCACCCACAGCGCGCGTACTTCGTTGGCGGGAAGAATTTCGGTGCTCTCACGCAGGCGCGTGAGGTACGGGGCGACGAACGCGCCCGTGGAATCCACCTGCTGCTGGGAGAAAGCAGGAGCCGTTGTTATGGGAAGGGCCGCCTCCCAAAAAGGAGGCGGCCCCCAGTGAGAACTTGCGAGTACGGTGGCTACGATGACGACCGCAGCGCGCGTTGCCGCCCGGAGACCGTGCGACATCACTGGCCTACGAACCGCCGGACCGCTTCGCCTTCGTGTTCGACTTGGACTTGCCCTTGGAGGCCGCATCAGCCTTGCCCGCCTTCTTGGAAGGCTTGTCGGCTGTCTTCGCTTCCTTTTTGGGCTTGGCCGTCTTTTCCTTCTTGGGCTTGGCTGCCTTCTCGCCGCTCGGCTTCACATCGCCGCCGGCGGCAGCGTCGGGCGTAACCGCAGCCACGCCGCGCATGAGCGGCTTCTTCGTCTTCTCGGTATCCACCAGCTCCAGCAGCACGAGCCGTGCATTATCGCCAACCCGCATGTGGTCGAGGCGGATGATGCGCGTGTAGCCGCCGTTGCGCTCCATGAAATGCGGCGCAATCTGATCGAACAGTTTGCGCAGCACGTCGGTCTTGCGAACGACTGCACCCGCGCCGCGCCAGTGGGCCAGCGCCACGCCGGTGTTGCCGGCCTTGTGCGCCTGGTGACCCTTCTTCGCGCGCGTGATCAGCCTTTCAGCCAGACGGCGCGCCTCCTTGGCCTTGGGCGCGGTGGTAGTGATGCGCTCGGCTTCGAAGAGCGACGTCACCATGCTGCGCATGAGCGCCTTACGGTGAGCGGCCGTCCGTCCCAGCTTGCGATGATCTACGCCGTGTCTCATGTCTGTATTCCTTGTGCGACTGGTTCGTTACGACTGCGAATTCTCGAGCGAAAGTTCGTCGTCAATCGACGGCTCCATTGCCGGCACCGGCTTGGGCGCGCGACCCTCGAGGATTGCGTCGATGTCCATGCCGAGCCCGAGGCCCATGCCGTGCAGAATCTCGGTGATCTCCTTGAGCGACTGCTTGCCGAAGTTACGATACTTGAGCATCTCGCCTTCGCTGCGACGAACCAGATCGCCCAGCGTCTTGATATTGGCGCGACGCAGGCAGTTTCCGGAGCGGACGCTCAGCTCCAGCTCTTCCACGCTGCGGCCGAGCAGCTCGCGCAGACGCTCGTGCTCTTCGTCCACCACCGGCTCGGCGGCCTCCATCGGAGTCTCGTCGAACTGGATGAACAGCAGCATGTGATCCTTGATGATCTTCGCCGCGTAACCGAGCGCATCTTCGGGGCGCACGCTGCCGTTGGTGGTTACTTCCAGAATCAAACGGTCATAGTCCGTACGCTGGCCGACGCGCGTGTTTTCCACGGCGTAGGCAACCTTGCGCACCGGCGAGAAGTTGGCGTCCATCGGAATCAGACCGATGTCGAAATCGCCGAGGTCGTGGCTCTCGCCCGGGACATAGCCGCGGCCGTGGCCGATGAGGATGTCCATCTCGACTTCCACCGCTTCCGACGCGGTGCAGATGACGAGATCCTTGTTGATGATCTCGATGTCCGCATCCGCATCGATGTCGGCGGCCGTGACGGGGCCCTGCTTCGACACGCGCAGCTTGAGGAACTTGGGATCGTCGTTGTGCATGACCACGACGAGCTGCTTCAGGTTGAGGACGATGTCGGTGACATCCTCCATGACGCCGGGAATGTTCGACAGCTCGTGCAGCACGCCCTTGATGCGGACCGCCGTCACTGCCGCGCCCTGAATGGACGACAGCAGCGTACGACGCAGCGCGTTACCGAGCGTCAGGCCGAACCCACGCTCGAGCGGCTCCACGATGAAGCGCGCGTTGGTCGGGGTGGCCGTCGCATCGTCGCGGACGAGTTCTTTCGGCATCAACAGATTACGCCATTTCATTGGTATTGGGCTCCTTCTCCCCGCAGGGATCGGTGTCTTCTCCGTGACGGTGGTTACTTCGAGTACAACTCAACGATGAGCTGCTCTTCCACCGGCACTGGAATCACGTCACGGCCCGGAATCTCCACAAAAGTTCCCTCGAGCTTGTTGGTATCGAGGTCGAGATACGGGACCGCCTGCCGGGCATCTACGTTCTTGATGGCCTCTTTAATGATGAAAAGATCCTTACTTTTTCCACGCGGCGCAACCCGGTCGCCCGGGCCGCACAGATAACTCGGGATCGAGACCTTCTTCCCGTTCACCTCGAAGTGGCTGTGCCGGATCAACTGGCGAGCCTGGGCGCGCGAGGTCGTGAAGCCGAGACGATACACAACGTTGTCCAGACGGCGCTCGAGCAACTGGAGGAGCGTCGTACCCGTGACGCCTTTGGTCGCCGCAGCCTTGTGGAAGTAGTTGCGGAACTGCTGTTCGAGCAGCCCGTAGTGCTGGCGAAGCTTCTGCTTCTCGCGCAGCTGCATGTTGTACTTCGACGACTTCCCGTGCCGCGACTTGCCGTGCTGGCCCGGGGGAAAGTTGCGCTTCTCGATCGCGCACTTGTTCGAATAACAGCGGTCGCCCTTGAGGAAGAGTTTCTCCCCCGCGAGGCGGCACAGCTTGCATTTTGCGTCACGATACCTGGCCATTCTCTATGCTCCTCTGAGTTCGCGCGGCGGAACGACGCGCGAGAAACTACAATTAGACCCGGCGGCGCTTGCGCGCGCGGCAACCGTTGTGCGGTTGGGGTGTGCAATCCTTGACCGCAGTCACTTCCAGACCGGCTGCGCGCAAAGAGCGAATCGCAGCCTCACGACCCGCGCCAGGGCCGCGGATCCATGCTTCGACCTTCTTCATGCCGAGCTCGAGAGCCTCGCGCGCGCAGCGTTCGGCGGCGAGCTGGGCCGCGAACGGCGTGCTCTTGCGCGAGCCCTTGAAACCAACCATGCCCGGGCTGGCCCAGGAGACCACGGCACCGGAAAGGTCCGTGATGGTCACGATGGTGTTGTTGAAGGTCGACTGAATGTGAGCCACGCCGGCCACGTCGATCTTCCGGTTCTTCTTCTTGGAGCCCGAGCGCTTGGGCTTGGCTCCGGCTGCTTTTTCTGTCGCCAATTCATTCCTCCTGGAACGTCGTCGTCTGTCGCGTTACTTCGCGGCGGCCGGCTTTTTCTTGCCCACACCCGGGCGGACCTTCGGGCCCTTGCGGGTGCGTGCGTTGGTGCGTGTGCGCTGTCCGTGCACCGGCAGATTCAGACGGTGCCGTTTGCCGCGGTAGCAGTTGATGTCGATAAGGCGCTTCACGTTGAAGCTGAGCTCCGTGCGTAACTCGCCCTCGACCTTGTACTCGTTTTCGATGATTCCGCGCAGTTTGATGCCCTGCTCTTCGAGCAGGCTCTTTACGCGCGTGTCGGGATTGATGCCCGCTTTCTGGCAGATGATCTCTGCCGAATGCGACCCGATCCCATAAATGTACGTCAGCGCGATTACGACACGCTTTTCATTCGGAATATCCACGCCTGCAATTCGCACGTGCTCTCTCCTTGTCCTTCGCCTAACCCTGGCGCTGCTTGTGACGTTTGTGCTTGCAGATGACGCGAAGCACACCCTTGCGCCGGATCAGCTTGCAATCCGGACAGATCTTCTTGATTGAGGTTCTTACCTTCATGACATTTTCCTCGCGAGCTACTTGTATCGATACACGATCCGCCCCTTGGTCGGATCGTAGGCTGAAATCTCGAGTGTCACCCGGTCGCCGGGCAGAATCTTGATGAAGTGCATCCGCATCTTCCCCGACACGTGAGCCAGCACGATGTGCTTGTTGGCCAGCTCAACCCGGAACATGGTGTTCGGCAGCGCCTCGACCACGGTTCCTTCAACGGTGATGGTTTCTTCTTTCGCCATAAGCTCCGTTTCGAACTATCGCGCCTTATCTCGTCAAAATCTTCGGTCCGTCGGCGGTGATCGCCACCGTATCCTCGAAGTGAGCGGAGAGACTTCTGTCTCCGGTCACGATGGTCCAGCCGTCATCGAGCGTGAACACATCCGCCTTGCCAACGTTCACCATCGGTTCGATGGCGAGCACGAGTCCAACTTCCATGACCGGTCCCTGATTGGGCGGACCGAAGTTGGGAACCTGCGGGTCCTCGTGCATCTGACGGCCGATGCCGTGTCCCACCAGGGACCGCACCACGGAAAAACCGTCTGCCTTGGCGCGCCGCTCGACCGCATGCGAGATGTCTGTCAGCCGGCGTCCGGGCCGGGCCTGCTCGATGCCGCGCTCGAGCGCATCCCACGTCACTGCGAGCAGCTTCTCCGCCTGCGCGCTCACTTTCCCCACCGGGATGGTGCGCGCCGAATCGACGTACAGTCCGTTCTTCTCGACGCCGATATCGAGTCCGACGATGTCGCCTTCCTGGAAGGGCCTGTCGTCGGGGATTCCGTGCACGACCTCTTCGTTTACCGAGATGCAGGTCGAGGCCGGATATCCGTGAAATCCTTTGAACGCCGGCCGTCCGCCGCGGTCCAGGATCACTTCTTCGATCGCGAGATCCAGATCACGCCGCGTCACTCCCGGCTTGATGAACTCGCGCGCCAGCTTGAAACATTCGACCACGATGGCGCCGTTCGCCTTCATGATCTCGATGTCGGTCGGCGTCTTGAGTTCGATCATTGGAGCACGCGCTCGATGAATCTTGTCACCTCGTCGACCGGCAGCTCGCCGTTCACTTCGTAAATCGAAACCTTGCCGCGATAGTGCGCAAGGATCGGCTGTGTCTGCGCCTCGTACACGTCGAGCCGTTTCTCGATCGTTGCCGGCTTGTCGTCTTCACGCTGTACCAGCGTGCCGCCGCACCGGTCGCAGATCCCATCCACCTTCGGTGGATTGATCTTCACATGAAACACGGTCTTGCACTGGGTGCAGGTCCGCCGGCCCGAGAGGCGCTCGATGACGGCTTCACGCCGCGCGTTGAGCACCACAATGGCGCCGATCTTCTGGCCGAGCTCTTCGAGCTGTGCGTCGAGCCCTCTGGCCTGGCCGACCGTCCGCGGAAATCCGTCCAGCAGCCAGCCGTTTCCAACTTTGGCAATCTCGTCGCGCATCAGCGCGAGAATAATGTCGTCGGACACCAGCTGGCCCGACGCGAGAATGCTCTTTACCTGTTTTCCCAGTTCTGTCCCGTTGGCCACTGCTTCCCGCAGCAGATCGCCGGTGGACAGGTGCCTCAGCCCGCGCTTTTCCCGGAGCCGCTCTGCCTGGGTTCCCTTGCCGGATCCCGGGGGTCCGAACAAGATGAGATTCAAGCTAGCCCCGGCGGCCACGCAGGCGGCCGTGCTTCACAAAACCTTCGTAGTGGCGCATCAACAGGTGCGACTCGATCTGGCGCAGCGTATCCAGCATCACGCCAACCACGATCAACAGGCCGGTGCCGCCGAAATAGAAGGGCACATTGGCCTTGCGAATCAGGACATCCGGCAGTACGGCGATGAACGCCAGAAAGAACGCGCCCGGGAGCGTGATACGCGTGAGAATACGATCGATGTATTCCGCGGTGCGCTTGCCCGGCCGGATACCCGGAATGAAACCGCCCGACTTCTTCATGTTGTCGGCGAGATCGACCGGGTTCAAGACGATCGCCGTGTAGAAGTACGAGAAAAAGATGATGATCAACGTGTACAACGTGATGAAGATCACGTGACCGGGTGAAAGCACGAGATGAATCGTCTGCAGCCAGCCCACGTTGGGGAACAACGCCGCGATGGTGCCCGGAAACATGATCAGCGACTGCGCGAAGATGATCGGAATCACGCCCGCGATGTTAACGCCCAGCGGAATGTGGCTGGCCTGTCCACCGTAGACACGGCGGCCGACCACGCGCTTGGCGTACTGCACCGGAATCCGGCGCTGGCCCTGCGTTACGAAGATCACGCCGGCGATCACGACCACCATCATTAGGAAGATGAGCGCCAGCTTGAACGGCGTCATCTGACCCAGTTGGACGGCGCGCAGCGTATTGAGCGCTTCAATTGGATAACGGGCGATGATGCCGATCGTGATGATCAGCGACATGCCGTTACCGATGCCGCGTTCGGTAATCTGCTCGCCCAGCCACATGATGAAGATGGTGCCGCTGGTGAGCGTCAGCATCGTCAAGAGCCGGAAGCCCCAGCCCGGGAACATTACGGCGGAGTTGCCGCTCGGGCCGGTCATGCTCTCGAGGAACATGGAGATGCCGAAGCTCTGCACGACCGACAGCACAACGGTGCCGTAACGCGTGTACTGTGTAATCTTCTTGCGACCCTCTTCGCCTTCCTTGGCCAGTTTCTCGAAATACGGGATGACGGCCTGGAAGAGCTGTAGAATGATGGACGCGCTGATGTACGGCATGATGCCGAGCGCGAAGATCGTCGCTTTCTCCAGGTTGCCGCCCGCGAACAGGTCATACAGGCCGAGGATTGTCCCGCGCTGGCGCTCGAAGAACTCGGTCAGCACCGAGGCATCCACACCCGGCGTCGTGATGTGACTGCCGACTCGATACACAATCAGCAGTCCGAGCGTGAACAGCAGGCGCCGCTTGAGCTCGGGGATGCTGAAAATTTCCTGAATCTTATTGAACATAGTTACAACGTTCTTCCGTGCATTCGTGCTTCTGGGCTGCTAGCCGACCAGCTTCAACTCTCCGCCCGCCTTTTCGACGGCTTCCTTCGCCTTGGCACTGCAGGCGTGAACCGTGATCTTGAGCGGCTTCTTGAGCTCGCCGTCCGCCAGGAGCTTTACCTTGTTGCGCAAATGACGGATAAGACCGCGCTCGAGCAGAGCGTCGATGTCGACGGTCGCGTTGGCGTCGAACCGGTCCAGGTCACCGAGATTGACGACCTGGTACTCGACGCGAAAGATGTTGGTGAAACCACGCTTGGGCAAACGTCGCTGGAGCGGCATCTGACCGCCCTCATAGTGGGCCTTGCGCGTGTTGCCGGTGCGCGACTGGGTACCCTTGTGGCCGCGCGTGGCGGTCTTGCCGTGGCCGGAGCCGGGGCCGCAGCCGACGCGCTTGCGCTTTTTCTTCGAGCCCGCAGCGGGCCTGAGTTCGTTGAGACGCATGTTACTTGACCTCTTCCACCTTCACGAGGTGGCGGACCTGGTGGATCATGCCGCGGAGTGCCGGCGAGTCGTTCTTGATGAGCACGTCGTACGTGTGCCGGAAGCCGATCGCCTTGATCGTCAGCTTGTGCTTGGGCACGGCGTGAATGGTGCTCTTGATCTGAGTGAGCTTGATCTGCTTAGCCATTCTTGGCCTCGATTCCGAACAGCTGATTGATGGTGATACCGCGGCGCTTGGCCACGTCACGCGCACTCTCGAGCTGGCCGAGCGCGGTGAGCGTCGCCTTTACGAGATTGTGCGGATTGTTCGAGCCCAGCGATTTGCACAGCACGTCGCGCACGCCCGCGGATTCCATGATGGCGCGCACGGCGCCGCCCGCGATCACGCCGGTACCGGCGGTGGCAGGCTTCAAAATCACTTTGCCGGCACCGAACTTTCCATAAACGGCGAACGGAATGGTGCCGCCCATGAGGGGCACCTTCATCATCGAACGCTTCGCGTTTTCGCCGGCCTTGCGGATGGCGTCCGAAATTTCGTTCGACTTACCCAGGCCCACACCCACCTTGCCCATGCCGTCGCCCACGCACACAAGCGCGTTGAAGCTGAAGCGGCGTCCGCCCTTCACGACCTTGGCCACACGGTTTACGTAGACCGTGCTCTCGATGTATTCCGGCCCGCTGCGCTCGCGATCACGATCGCGCGGCCCGCGCCGCTGACGATCATCGCGATTACCGCCGCCACCGCCACGCGGTCCGCGGCCTCTGCCACCCTGCTGCTGTCCGGTGCTTCCCGTTGTTTCAGCCACTCGACGTCCTCCGTCCGAGAACTACAATAAGATTAAAAGTCCAGGCCGGCTTCGCGCGCGCCTTCAGCGAGCGCGGCCACACGGCCGTGATAGAGATAACCGCCGCGATCGAACGCGACCTTCTTGAAACCCTTGGCCTGCGCGGCCTGTGCGACCTGGCGGCCCACTTCGCGCGCGAGCTCGATCTTGCGACCGGCTGCGGCAGCCCTGGCTTCTCCGCCTTCACCCTTGTCGCTCTTCTTGCTCTTCTTGCCTTCCGCTTTGCCCTCCGACTTCGGCGCCGCGGACGCGTCGATCTTCAAGCTGTTCACCGACACCAGCGTGACGCCGGCCGTGTCGTCGATTAGCTGCGCGTAGATCTGCGCATTGGAGCGGAACACAGCGAGGCGTGGACGCTCGGGCGTACCGATCACCCGGTTGCGCACGCGCTTGTGACGACGCCAACGCTTGTACTCGTTCTGATTGCGAAACTTCTTTTGCATGTTTTCCTCTTGTTGGCGCTAGCCGCCGCTGCCAACAGCCGATTTGCCGGCCTTGCGCTCAATGTGCTCGTCGATGTACTTGATGCCCTTGCCCTTGTACGGCTCGGGCGGACGAATGCCGCGAATCTCGGCCGCGACTTGTCCCACCTTCTGGCGATCAATGCCTGAAATCTTGATCTTGGTCGGCTCCGGCGTCTCGATGGTGATGCCCAGCGGGGCCGTGAAATTCACCAGGTGCGAGTAACCGATGGTGAGCGTGAGTGTCGTGCCCTTGGCTTCGGCCTTGTAACCGACGCCGATGATCTCCAGATCCTTGCTGAAACCGGCCGTGACGCCCGTCACCATATTATTGAGATGGGCGCGCGTGGTGCCGTGCGAGGCGCGCACAAACTTGTCTTCGCTTTCGCGAGTCACCGTGATCTCGTTGTTTTCCTGCGTGACCTTGCAGGAAGTCGGCACGGGCAACGACAGCTCGCCCTTGGGGCCCTTGACCTTCACTTCGGACGCGCCGATGGTCACCGACACGCCGGCCGGAATGGGTACCGGCTTTTTTCCAATTCGCGACATGACTAAACCGTCCGTTCCTTCGTTACCAGATCTCGCACAGCACTTCGCCGCCGATGCCGCGCTTGCGGCACTCGAGATCGGTCAAGATGCCCTGTGACGTGGAGATGATCGCAATGCCGTAACCACCCAGCACGCGCGGGAGGTCCTTCTTGGGCGAATACACGCGGCGGCTCGCCTTGCTTACGCGGCGCGTCCCGTTAAGCACCCCGACGTTGTCGCGGTTGTACTTGGGATAAACGCGCAGCAGACCCTGGCGATCATCCTCGATGTACTTGACGCCGCTGATGTAGCCGGCATCGAGCAGGATCTTGCTCATCTGCGCCTTTACGCGCGAGGCCGGGATGTCGACGTACTTCTTCTTTGCGCCACTCGCATTGCGCAACTGCGACAGGTAGTCAGCAATCGGATCCGTCATTGCCATTGTTCTTGCTCTCCTCTGAGCTCACACGGCTTCAGGCCGCGTGAGAGATACACTGAGTCGCGCGACGCCAGGTCGCGCAAGAAATTACCAGCTGGCCTTGACCACGCCCGGAACTTCGCCCTGGAGAGCGAGGTCACGGAAACAAATTCGGCAGATACCGAAACGACGCAGGTACGCGCGCGACCGTCCGCACTTGTTGCAGCGGCTGTACGAGCGCACCTTGAATTTGGGCGTACGCTTCGACTTTGCGATCCAGGATTTCTTCGCCACGATTCCTCCGTCCGTCCGCTAGTTCTTGCGGAACGGCATCTTCATGTGCGTCAGCAGAGCGAGCGCCTGCTCGTCCGTCCGCGCACTCGTCACAATGGTGATGTCCATTCCGAAGGGCGCTGCGATCTTGTCGTAGTCGATCTCCGGAAAGATGATGTGTTCCTTGATGCCCATGGTGTAGTTGCCACGGCCGTCGAAACCGCGCGTCGGCACGCCACGGAAGTCGCGGATACGCGGCAGCGACAGATTGACGAGCCTGTCATAGAACTCGTACATGCGGTCGCCGCGCAGCGTGACCTTGCAACCGATGGGCATGTTCTCGCGCAGCTTGAACGCCGCCACCGAGATGCGCGCGCGGTTCAGGCGCGGCTTCTGGCCCGTGATGAGACCGAGATCCGCCATGGCGGCGTCGACGAGCTTGCCGTTGGTGACGGCCTCGCCCACGCCCATGTTGACCACGATCTTCGTGAACTTCGGCACCTCCATCGGATTGGTGAAACCAAAATCCTTCTTGAGGGCCGGTACTACTTCCTTGCTATAGAACTCACGCAGTCTCGCCATGATTATTCCCCTGAAATCATTTCTTCGCAGTTGCCACAGACACGCGTCTTGCGACCGCTCGGAAGCGTTTTGGTGCTGGTGCGCGTCGGTTTGTCGCACTTCGGACAGACGAGCATCACATTGGAAATGTGAATGGAGGCTTCCTTCTCCACGATGCCGCCCGGCTGCGTCTGCGACCGCGCACGCGTGTGACGCTTGACCAGCTGGATTTTCTCGACGATCACCCGGTTCTTTTCCGGTATGACCATGATCACCTTGCCGGTTTTGCCCTTGTGGTTGCCGGAGATGACCTTGACGTTGTCGTTTTTTACGATGCTACGCATGACTCTTTGCCTCCGCTCACAGCACTTCGGGTGCGAGCGATATGATCTTCATGAACTTCTTGTCGCGGAGCTCGCGCGCAACGGGTCCGAAAATACGGGTCCCGATGGGCTCCTGATTATCGTTGATGATGACGGCGGCGTTCTCGTCGAAGCGAATAAACGTTCCGTCCTCGCGGCGCGTCTCCTTGCGGGTGCGAACGACCACGGCCTTGGCAACCTGGCCCTTCTTCACCATTCCGCCAGGGATCGCGACCTTCACGGACACCGAGATGATGTCGCCGATGTGGGCGCTGTTCTTCCGGGTCGAACCAACCACCTGGATGCACTGAAGACTCTTGGCACCCGAGTTGTCGGCGACCTGAAGCATCGTTCGCATCTTGATCATTTCGTTTACCTGCTCAATTCCGTTTCTTTGTCGACGCGGACTGCAACTACTTCGCGCGCTCGATGACCTCAACGAGACGCCAGCGCTTCAACTTCGAGATGGGCCTCGTCGACATGACCATGACGCGGTCACCGATCTTGGCCGTGTTCTCGGCGTCGTGCGCGTAGAGCTTGGTGGTACGCTTGATGTACTTGCCGTACTCCGCGTGCTTCACCATGCGCTCCACCGTGACCACGATGGTCTGGTGCATCTTGTTGCTCTGGACGATCCCCACGAACGTCTTGCGCGGCGCGGGCCCGCCCTTCTTTTCGATGTTCTTATCGCTCATTTCTTCACCTTGGCGCTGCCGGCGCCCTGTTTCTGGCGGATGACCGTCATGACGCGCGCGATGTCCTTGCGCAGTGCACGCACACGCAACGGATTGTCGAGCTGTCGCATGGACAGCTTGACGCGCAGATTAACCAGCTCGTCCACCAGCGTCTCCTGGTGGGCCTTGAGCTCACTTTCCGTCATGTTGCGAAGATCGGCGGCTTTCATAAAACCCTAGTCCTCCACATTGCGCTGGACGAATTTCGTCTTGCACGGAAGCTTGGAAGCCGCGAGCTCGAGCGCGCGTCGCGCGACATCGGCCGGCACACCTTCCAGTTCAAAGAGCACGCGGCCCGGCTTCACGACCGCGACCCAGTACTCCGGATTGCCTTTTCCTTTACCCATGCGCGTCTCGGCCGGCTTCACCGTGACCGGCTTGTCCGGGAACACGCGAATCCACAACTTGCCCGCGCGCTTGATGTGGCGCGTGATGGCAACACGTGCAGCCTCGATCTGGCGGTTGGTGAGCCACTGCGGCTCCATCGCCTTCAGGCCGTACTCGCCGAACGCGATCGACGCGCCGCGCGTGGACTGGCCGCCCATGCGGCCCCGCTGCTGCTTGCGGTGTTTTACCCGCTTCGGCATCAACATGGTCTATCGCCCACCCTCTCCAGCTTTCGCGAGCGACTTCTTGAACTCTTCGGGGAACACTTCACCCTTGTAGATCCACACCTTCACGCCCACGCAACCGAAGGTGGTGTGCGCCGTCGAACGCGCGAAGTCGATGTCGGCGCGCAGCGTGTGCAGCGGCACGCGACCCTCGTGATAACCTTCGCGGCGCGCGATTTCGGAACCGCCGAGACGGCCCGAGCACTGCACCTTGATGCCCTGCGCGCCCATGCGCATGGCGCTCTGGATCGTCTTCTTCATGGCGCGACGGAATGCGACGCGCTGCTGCAGCTGCATGGCGATGTGCTCGGCCACGAGCTGCGCGTTGAGTTCCGGCTTCTTCACGTCCTTGATGTTGATCTGGACGTCACGGCCGCTGCGGGCCTTGAGCTCGGCGCGCAGAAGGTCGACTTCCGAACCCTTGCGGCCGATGACCATGCCCGGACGCGCCGTATAAATGTTGACCGACGCCTTGCCGCCCGAACGCTCGATCTCGACGCGCGCGACGCCGGCCTTGAACAGGCGCTTCTTGATGTAGTTGCGGACCTTGATGTCCTCGTCAAGCCACCGCGAGTATTCCTTGGTCGCGAACCAGCGCGAGTCCCACGTGCGGTTGATCCCGAGCCGGAAGCCGACTGGATTGGTCTTCTGTCCCATTACGCGACCCTTTCCCGGTTATGCATTTTTGGCTTCCTCTTTCATGGTCACCCAGACACGAATGTGACTCGAGCGCTTGCGAATCCGGTACGCGCGACCCTGCGCGCGCGGGCGGATGCGATACATGGTCGCACCCTCCTCGATGATGATCGCCTTCACGAACATGTCCTCGGCCGCCACCGTTGACCCGTGCTTGTTGACAAGGTTGTGCATGGCGGACTGGATGGTCTTGCTCACGGCTTCCGACGCCGCGCGCTTGGTGAAGCGCAGCATCGTGAGCGCGCTGTCGACCTTCTGACCACGCACCAGGTCCGCGAGCTGGCGAACCTTGCGCGGCGGATAGCCGACATGTTTGGAAACTGCGTACGCGTCCATGATTCGTCCTCTGGTTTAACCCGGCTTCTTGGCCGACTTGTCTTCCTTGGTCTTCATGGTATGGCCGCGGAACTGACGCGTGAGCGAGAACTCGCCCATCTTGTGCCCCACCATGTTTTCCGTGATGTACACGGGAATGAACTGCTTGCCGTTGTGGACGGCGAGCGTGTGCCCCACCATCTCCGGCGAAATCGTCGAGCGTCGCGCCCACGTCTTGAGCACGCGCTTCTCACCGGTCGTGTTCATGTTCGTGATCCGCTGCAAAAGACGCTCGTCAATGAACGGACCCTTTTTTGTGCTTCTCGGCATGGTCTACTGTCCTTTTTCGCTCAGGTTCTTGCGCCGGCGAATAATCAAACGCGAGCTGGCCTTCTTGCGCTTGCGCGTCTTGCGTCCATCGGGAAGTCCCCACGGGCTGCACGCCGGACGGCCGCCGCTGGACTTGCCTTCGCCGCCGCCCAGCGGGTGATCGACCGGGTTCATGGCCACGCCACGCACACGCGGGCGCTTGCCGAGCCAGCGTGTACGGCCGGCCTTGCCCGACACCACGTTCTCGTGGTCGAGGTTGCCCACCTGGCCCACGCTGGCGTAGCACTCGATGCGCACCATGCGCATTTCGCTCGAGGGCAGACGCAGCGTTGCGTAGTGCCCGTCCTTCGCCATCAGCTGCGCGAACGAACCGGCGGAACGAACCATCTGTCCGCCCTTGCCAGCCGTCAGCTCGATGTTGTGCACCATGGTGCCGACCGGAATCTTCTCGAGCGGAAGGGCGTTGCCGGGCTTGATGTCCGCATCCGGACCCGTCATCACGTTGTCGCCGACCTTGAGGTCGTTGGGCGCGATGATGTAGCTCTTCTCGCCGTCGACATATTGAATGAGCGCCACGCGTGACGTGCGGTTGGGATCGTACTCAATAGACACGACCCTGGCCGGCACGCCGAACTTCTGACGCTTGAAGTCGACGGTGCGATAGAGGCGCTTGTGACCGCCGCCCTTGCGCTTGCACGTCATGCGACCCACGTTGTTGCGACCGCCGGTCTTGCTGAACGACTCGAGCAGCGACTTTTCCGGCGTGTCCTTCGTGATTTCGGCGAAGTCCGACACGGTGCGGTAGCGCAGCGTCGATGTGATCGGTTTGAACTTTTTGATACCCATCGTTGTGTCTCCTACTACGCGATATCGAAGGCTTCGATGGTCTGGCCTTCCGCGAGCGTCACGTACGCTTTCTTCCACGCCGAGCGCAGGCCGGAATGACGACCGGTCTTGGTCATCTGGACCGCCTTCTTGCCCGCATAGTTCGCGGTGCGCACGTCTTTTACCTTCACGTTGAACAGCTTTTCGACCGCCTGCTTGATCTCGCGCTTGTTGGCGTCGCGATCCACCCGGAAGACGTAGCGGTTCTTCAGTTCCTTGAGCTCCGCCGTCTTCTCGGTAAGCATCGGTCGCTCTATGACAAATCGAATGTCACGTGCCCTCATGATGCGTATACCTCTTCCATGCGCTGCAACGCCGCGCTGGTGAGCACGATCTTGTCGGCCCACACGATGTCGTAGGTGGTGACTTCGTTGGCGAGCGCCACGCGCACGCCGGCGATATTGCGCGCCGACTTGAGCATCGCGTCGTCGGCCTGGTCGACCACGACCAGCGCTTTCTTGCGCGGATACGCTTCCATGGTCTTCAACATGGCGGCGAATGCGCTGGTTTTGGGCGCATCGAAATTCATCGCCTTGAGCACCATGATGTCGCCGTCCGCAGCACGGGCCGTTAGCGACGACTTGAGCGCCAGGCGCTTGGTCTGCTTGTTGACCTTCAAACGATGGTCGCGCGGATGCGGACCGAACACGGTACCGCCGCCCCGCCACAGCGGTGAACGGATGGTGCCGGCGCGCGCGCGGCCGGTGCCCTTCTGGCGCCACGGCTTCTTACCACCGCCGCGCACATCGGAGCGCTCCTTCGTGTTCACCGTACCCTGACGCTGGTTCGCGAGATACGCGACGACAACTTCGTGCACGACGAACTCGTTGATTTCCACCTCGAAGAGGCTCTTGGGCAGGTCAACCGAACCCGCCTGTTTGCCGCTCTGCTCGTAGACGTTTGCTTTCGCCATTTTGATCAGCTCTCCGTCCGCACGAACACAATGCCGTTGTTCGCGCCCGGAATGCTGCCCTTTATGAACAGCAGGTTGTTCTCGGCGTCGATCTGCACCAGCGTCAGATTGCGCGTGGTGCGCTGCACGCCGCCCATGCGACCCGGCGCGCGCTTGCCCGGGAAGATGCGCGACGGAAACGCCGACGCACCCACCGAACCCGGCTCGCGATAGTTCTTGTTGCCGTGCGTCTTGCGGCCGCGCTGGAAGTGGTAGCGGCGAATGGTGCCCGCGAAACCCTTACCTTTCGAGGTGCCGGTCACGTGGACGATCTTCGCGCCCGCGAACATCTTTACATCCAGCATGTCGCCCACTTTGAAGTTGCCCGCATCATCGACGCGCATTTCCCGCAGGATGCGACGCGTCGCGACGTTTGCCTTCTTGCAGTGGCCGTTCTCCGCCTTGCTCATGCGCGACTCTTTGACCTCGTCAAAACCGATCTGGATGGCGGTGTAGCCTTCCTTCTCGGCGGTCTTCACCTGGACGATCGGACACGGGCCGGCTTCAATGACGGAAACCGGCACGACCTTGCCCGATGCTTCGAACATCTGGGTCATTCCGATTTTTTTTCCGATCAGCATCATTTTTCTTTCAACTCCCGGGAGTTGGTACGCGCTCGTTAGGTCTTGATCTCGATGTCGACACCGGCCGGAAGCACCAGCTTGGTGAGGTCATCGATCGTCTGCTGCGTCGTGTGCGTCAGATCGATCAGGCGCTTGTGCACCCGGATCTCGAACTGCTCGCGCGACTTCTTGTTCACATGGGGCGAACGAAGCACCGTGTACACCGAGCGCCGCGTCGGAAGCGGAATCGGCCCGATGACACGAGCACCCGTGCGGCGCGCCGTGCGGACGATATCGTCCGTGGTGCGGTCGAGGGTGGCGTGCTCATACGCTTTGAGCTTGATTCTGATTCTCTGGCCTTCCAACACAACGTCTCCTTTTTCCGGTCTTCGACCGCTACTTGATAATCTTGGTAACGACGCCGGCGCCCACCGTGCGGCCGCCTTCGCGAA
>CAZULB010000040.1:0-23527 GCA_964621155.1 uncultured bacterium
GGCTTGCGGGGTCGCTCGACCCGCTCCCGGCCGGGCGCTATACCGTGCGCGGTACTGCAGAGCTCCCCGGCCGCACCATCCAATCCAGGCCTCTCCAGTTCCGCGTATCGCAGACCTCGGTCGAGTTTCGCAACACCGCGCAGGACCGGGGCGCGCTCGAGCGCATCGCTCACCGGACGGGCGGGGAATACACCACGCCGGCGGGCGTGGACGAGCTGGCGAAAAAGATCGACGTGTCTCCCCGCGAAGTTCCGGTGGTCTCAGAATCCGTCCTCCGCGCCAGCACGCCCTGGTTCGTCGCCGTGCTCCTGCTCCTTTCCGCTGAGTGGCTCCTGCGCAAGCGCGCTGGGATGATCTAGCTTCACCGCCTCCATCATCGGGAGCATCGTGCGCAGAATGACAACGCCCAATCCCAAGCGCCGAAACTCGGTCAAGAACACTACCCGGAGCGTGCTGCCATCGTGGAGCGCGCGAAGAGTTCTCTTGGTGGCGCTGGCGATTGCGCTTTTCGCCTGGATTCTTTACCTGCCCTCTGTCGGCAACGAGTTTGTGTGGGATGACGTCATACTGATCGGAAATCCCGAGATTCATACACTGGACTCTCCGACGGTGAAGCGACTCTTCACCACCAACTTCTGGGACGTTTCTGACGCTACCAGCGGCATGTATCGCCCGTTGACTTCGCTGTCGTTCTATACGGATTACCAGTTGTACGGCAACCATGCCGCCGGTTTCCACCAGACGAACATGCTCTTCAACGCGGGCGCCTGTGCTCTGGTGTTTGTCGTCCTGCTCGCGATGTTTTCCCAGCCGATCCTTGCCCTCGTGGCGGCGCTGTGTTTCGCGGTGTTTCCCATGCACGTTCAGAGCGTTGCATGGATTTCCGGCCGAACCGACGTCATCGCGACGTTCTTTGCACTGCTGTCGCTCTGGTTCTATCTGCGCTGGCGCCAGCACGGCAGCTGGGTCGCTGCTCTGGGATCTCTCGTTTGCTATGCCCTTGCTCTTCTCGGAAAAGAAGTCGCGGTCGTCCTCCCAGCTGTGATTCTTGTGTACGAGCTCCTCGCGGGAACTCACGCCGCGCCAACCCGTGCACATGCTCGATGGCGGACGCTACTCGGATTGTTGGCCCTTACACTCCTCTATTTCGTCGTGCGTCATTTCTTGTTCCACGCGACGCTGGGTTCATTGCCGCGCGTCACACACGGATTTGCGGACGCGGCCGCGCTGTCGTTTTCCATTGTGGCCCACTATGCATACAAGCTGATATATCCGTTTCGTCTGGATCCGGTAGCCGACTTCGCGCCTCCCACCCACTTTTTCAATCGAGACACGCTGGTCGGCGTCGGAGTCGTCGCGCTCGTGGTTGCGTCGGTTGTGCGTTGGAGAAGGCATACCGCCTTTGTCTTCGGAGTTGCGGTGATTGTCCTTGGACTCGTCCCGGTTCTTCAGATCGTGCCGGGCAACACGGTCCTTTCCGAGCACCTGCTCTACTTTCCATCGGTCGGGTACGCGCTACTGCTGGCGTTGGCGGCGGTCTATTGCCTCGAGCGCGGACGCACGGCGACGATCGCGGCCGGTTGTGCTCTTCTGGTTGCATCCTCTGCCCGAACCGTTATGGGAACGTTGGTGTGGAAGAATGATTTTGTTCTGTTCGAGCGAGCGGTCGCGATTTCGCCGGAAAGCCCGATTGCGCACTTTGACTTTGGCGTGAGCCTGGGGTTGAAAGGGCGAAAAGAGGAGGCCATAGCCGAGTTCCGGCGCGCCACGGAGATCAGTCCGGACTATGCCGATGCGTGGAGTGTCATGGGACGTACCGAGGCCGAGCTCGGACAGCACGCGCTCGCTCTCGAGCACTGCGCCCGTGCGGTGGAAATCGACCCCGGTGACGCCCGCCTCGTGAACGATCTGGGAATGATGCAAGCGCAGGCCCGGGACTACGCTGCGGCCGCGCAGAGTTTTCGTCGCGTGTTGGAGCTCCGTCCGCGGCACGCTTATGCTCGTTTCAATTTGGGGATCGCGCTCTATCAGATGCGCGATTTCGCGGGCGCGGTACGTGAATTCGAGGCCTTGCCGAACAAGGACGAGGAGTTTCCCAACGCCTGGTTTTTTCTGGCGCAGTGCCAGAGCCTCATGGGGAACACAAGTGATGCGGCCGCCAGTGCCGCACATTTCCTGTCTATTCACGACGTGGAAGATGCCATGGCTGCACAGGCCCGCAAGATTGCGGGTGGGAAAGAATAGGTTCGGCGGTTCCTTTGCTCTGCATACTTGGTTGACGCCTTCTGTCACTCGCGTGCGTATTGCGCGCTTTGTTCCGTCCTGTTAGTTTGCCCGTCGGGTGGTGGCGACGATGGGCGGACGATTCTTCATCTTTCTTCTTCTGTGTGTGTGCGCCGCACGCGTGTGTGCAGCGCGCGTCGTCATCAACGAGCTCTACTACGACCATCCCGGCACCGACTCCGGTCACGAGTTCATCGAGCTCATTAATACAGACAGTGCCATCGCCGATATTTCCGGCGCGACCATTGAGTTTCACAACGGCACCGGTACCTCGTGGACTCCGGTGTGGCGGGCCCCGGCGGCCACGACCATCGGCGCCGATGGGCTGTTCGTGGTGGGCGGCAATCTGGTGCTGCCGCCGCCGCAGGCTGTCATCTCGTATTCACTGCAGAACGGCCCCGATGCCATTCGCCTGGTGGACGCCGAAGGGCGCGTGCTCGACACGGTGGGCTACGGCGCCCTCGATGATCCGGCTTACGTGGAGACGATGGGTGCGGCGAAGGTAGCGGCGGGAAAATCGATCGCGCGCGCACTCGACGGCGTGGACTCCGACGACAACTCGCTCGACTTCATCGAGGCCGTTCCGACGCCGGGCCGGCATAACGTCGCCCGCCACGACGCCGTCCTCGTACTGAATGATGGAGTCGCCGCACGCGGAGCGAGGGCGAAGGCGGGAACGGAACACATTCCTGTTCGCATTGAAAATCACGGGCTGGTGCCGATTGTGGCGGGAGCGGTAGCACTCGAGCTCGCCGATTCGTCGGATGGGGTCGTCGATCTTTTCGACGCTGGCACCAACCTCAACGCAATTCTTCCAGGACAGGACGAACGCATCACGGTGACCGCCGAGCTGTCGCGCGGCTATCACTGGCTGTCGATCACGCTGCGCGACACCAACGACGAGCGTCTCGACAACAATCGTGTCGATCTGTTGCGCCGCGTGGGGCGCATTCCCATTCTTGTCAGCGAAGTGTGGAGCTCACCGCGCGACGGCTGCCCGCAATTCGTGGAATGGATGAATGCGGGAAACGAGGCGGTGGATGTCACGGGATTCAGCATCCGGGATGAACGGGCGCGGCCGGTGGTCATCGATGTGGACACACTGACGATTGCTCCGGGTGAGTGGATTGGCCTTTCGGCGGATCCGGATCGATTGGCGGAGTGCGCGAAGGACGCGCCTTCGGCGCGTCTATTTGGCGTGCGTGGCGCGTGGCCCACCTTCAACCGTTCCGGCGGCGCGGCGGCGGACAGCATTCTCATTTTCGATCGCTACGGTATCGTGGTGGATGCGGTGTCATATCCCTCCGTCCCTTCCGCAGCGGGCGGAAAGAGCCTTGAACGTATCGATCTGTTTCTGCATGACGGGCCGGCGGTGTGGCGTCTGTGCGACGCTCCCGCCGGCTGCTCGCCCGCCGGGCCCAATCGCGCATTCATCGACAGACCGGCGCCGCGCGACCGGGTCGTGGTGACTCCCAATCCGTTTTCACCCGCGCACGGAGACCTGCTGCACGTGACCGCCACCCCGGCGCCCGGTGTGGCGCGGATCGACGTGTGGGTATACGACGTGGAAGGACATCGCCTCGCTGCGCTGGGAGGCACGACATCTTTTCCCGCGCTCTTCGTGTGGGACGGCCGGCGTGACGACGGGGTCAGCGTGCAACCGGGGCTCTACATCGTGGCGACCGAGTTGTTCGGTGTCGATGGTTCACGCTTGAGTGTGGACAAGGTGGTGGTGGGGTGTGCGGCGGCGGGTGACTCTCCTTATTAGCATTGCCGCCTGTGCTGCGTCTGCCGCGCGCGCGGCGTCAGCCGGGCTCGTGTTTCCGTCCGTGGTCGAGCGAGTGATCGGGACCCGCATCGATGTGGCACCTGTACGCGCGGCGCTGTCGGACACGACCGCGCGCGTGCGCGTCGAGGTTGCGGATGCGGAGTTGTACGGGATCGAAGGCCTTCGAACCAGCGGAGTGCGAGCCTCGGGCGCCGTGCGCGCGTTCTTTGTTACTGCAAGCCTGGAAACGGTTACAGCGCCGGTGGGGTCGCAATCGCGGGTCTGGGTGGAGAGCGGGTACCGTCTGCCACATCGCTGGCAGGGCGCCGTTCGCGCTGGCCTCGAGCGCCTGGCGCTGGATGGTAGTGAGGACCTCTCGTCGCGCGTGGCGGGGATGGCGTCGCGCGTCGATCTCGGCCGCGTGAGCGCGCTGGCGGAGATCGACGCCGTCGATGTGCCCGGATCTGCCTACGAGACGTCGCTGCGGTTGGCACTGCGAGTGCGCGCCGGCGCCGGGCAACTGATCGCCCACATGCAGATAGACGGCGATCGCGTGGTTGGGGCGGGAGTGGGCGCGGTCGCACGGCTGCATCGATGCCTGGCGCTTCTCGCCGGGTATGACGACGGCAGCGAAAGCATGCGGGCCGGTGTGGTGATTGACTGGCACGGTGTCGAGCTTGCGACGGGCGTGTATCAGCATCCCGTGCTGGGCATGTCACAGGCGGTGAGTATCGCGTGCTTTCGTTGAGGCACGTACACGCATGGGCCGGGCTGTTCGCACTGCACGCGTGCGCGACGACTCCCGTGCCCCTCCCGGACCCGGCACGGCCCGACTCCACGCTTTGGGGCGACGAATACGAAGGGCTCGCGGTGGATGGTGGAGAAACCGTTCGCACGCTTCCGCGCGGTTTCAATGTGGAATGGGTGGAGGGGGCCACACAGAACCTGCGCGTGGACGCCTTTGCGCACAATACGAGTATCCACGCGCGCTCCCATCCGAGCGGAGCAGTCGGCTCCATCGTCTGGCGCGGCGACGGCCGGTTGCGCGAGGTCGTGGCCGGTAATTTTGCGCCGGTGGTGGCGGAGGGAGCGCTCATCGGCGATCCCCGCGCCGGCGGCGATTTGCGCGCATCGGGCACGCGGCGCGCAACAGGCCTCACTCTGCGGTCCTCGACTTCGACGTGGTCGTCGGTAAGAGGCGGCGGCATCCTGCTTGGTGCCGATGCCTGTCGGGCTTCCCTGGGAGGGTGGGAGTCTCACGCTCGGGCGCGTGTCGCGGCGATGAGTTTCGAGAGACGCTTGCACGACGGTTGGCTTGGATTCGCAGCAGGAACAACAGGGGACATGCGCAGCGCTGCCACGATCTTCGGAGCCCAGGTCAGGGAGATGATCTTTTCGAGTGGCGAGCTGGCGTTGTCGCAGGGACGAGCGCGCGGAGTTGTGCGGATGGTTGCGGGTGCCACGAGTGCAATTGCCATTGCCGGCGCTGGTCCGGCCGGCGACGAGCCGTTTTCGTTCGCGCGCAAAGAAAGGTGGGGTGCCGCGTTGGAGCATCGCGACGGATGGGGGTGGGGTGCAAGCCGCGCGGGCCTCTCCACCCTGACGCGACGCGACGCCGTGTCCGATATCAGAAGGCGGCGCGCTTTCTGCGACGGAGAGTGGCGCATCGCGCACGATGCGCGGCTTCAGCTCGCCGCGCGCGTTACGCGCGAGACAACCACGCGCCCGGCACGAGGAGTTCTCGCCGCGCTGCCATCGCACGAGGTATCGGACGAATGGAGGGCGCGCGCCGCCGTGCGTGTGCAGAGTCACCTCGAGAATGACTTCCTCACCGAGAATACATACCGGTTGGAGGGAGTTCAGAACGGCACCGGGAAGCCAGGAATCATCGCAACCTGGGCGTGGCGGCTGCAGGCCGGGATCCTCGACACAAGATTCTCGGCCAGTGCGCATGCGCTGCAGTCCGGCCAGGTTGTCTACGCGACCGAAGCGGCCCCGCCGGGAGTGGTGGAGTATTCGCCGGTAACGGGGAAGGGCGCGTCCCTGGCCGCTTCGGTCCGCCTCTCGCTCAAGCACCGCGTCTGGTTGGGCGGCGCCTGGTCCCAGCGCCCGCCCGGACCGTCGCGCCTGTGGATAACTCTCGGCGTCCGTGGTTGATAACTCCCGGGAAAAGTCCTTTTGACAGCGGGGCACATGCCTTGCTACCGTCACCAATTACAACAGCTTACATGGTCCATTTGCAGCCGTCGCACAAGTGTGACGCGGAAAAGAGACGCTGTGGATACAGGAGTTGCCATGAGATTTGCCGAGCGCATGAACCACCTGGGGACGGAGACTGCCTTTGAAGTGTTCGCCCGCGCGAAAGCGCTCGAGGCCAGGGGCAGAGACATCGTCCACCTGGAAATCGGCGAACCGGACTTCGACACGCCCAGGAACATCGTTGATGCGGCGATGAACGCGATCGGCAAGGGTTTTACCCACTACGGTCCGTCGGCCGGACTCCCGGAAGCGCGCGCGGCCATTGCCGAGTACGTGGCGAAGACACGCGGTGTCGCGGTCGATCCGCTGCAGGTCGTCATCACGCCCGGCGCCAAGCCCATCATTTTCTTCACCGTGCTGGCGCTGCTCGATCCGGGCGATGAGGTCATTTACCCCGACCCCGGGTTTCCCATCTATGAAAGCATGGCGCAGTACGTGGGCGCCAAGCGTGTGCCGCTGCCGCTGCGCGAAGAAAACAATTTTGCCTTCGATCCCGACCAGCTCGAAGCACTGATCACGAAGAAAACGCGCCTTGTCATCATCAACAGCCCGCACAACCCGACCGGCGGCGTGCTGCCGAAGGAAACCATCGCGCGTCTCTCCGAGCTGGCGGTGAAGCATGACTTCTACGTGCTTTCCGACGAGATCTATTCGCGCGTGATCTACGACGGGGTGCAGAACTACACTCCGTATTCATATCCGGGCATGCCGGAGCGCACCATCATCCTCGACGGTCATTCCAAGACCTACGCGATGACAGGCTGGCGTCTGGGCTACGGTGTTTTTCCGAAGGAAATGGCGGCGCGCGTCGCCAAGCTGCAGACCAATTCGACCAGCTGCACGTGCAGCTTCACGCAGATTGCGGGCATCGAAGCGCTCAACGGTCCGCAGGACAGTGTCGATGCCATGCTCAAGGAGTTCAAGACGCGCCGCGACCTCGTGGTCGACGGCTTGAACAAGATCAAGGGCTTCCGCTGCCATCGCCCATCCGGCGCCTTCTATGTGTTTCCGAACATCACCGGCACCGGCAAGACCTCGAAAGAGGTCGAGAACTTCCTGATGGAAGAAGCCGGAGTCGCCGTGCTGGCGGGAACGTCTTTCGGCCCGCAGGGCGAAGGCTTCGTGCGCCTGTCATACGCAAACTCGCAGGCCAATCTGAAGAAAGCCATCGAGCGTATCGCCGCCGCCATGTAATCGGCGCGGCCTCGCATGGCTCCGCGCGTGATTGATTCCATGGCGTGCACGCCCGCTGAGCCGCCTTCGTTCCCGCGCGTGGGACCTTCCACCCGAACCGGTCGCGCGCCGCCCTCCCCGTTGACGCTTTCCGCCCGATCCGATATCGTGCCCGCGTCCGCTCACTCCTTCCACGAGGATAAGCAGCTTTGAAAGTTCTGGTCATTGGTTCGGGCGCCCGGGAGCACGCGCTCGCGTGGGCGATTCGTCGCTCACCGAGTGTGACTTCAGTATTTGTCGCGCCCGGGAACGCCGGCACCGCGCTCCTGGCCCGCAATGTGGCCATCCAGGGAAGCGACATTCCCGCGCTCATTGAGTTCGCCAGGCGCGAAGAGGTGGCCCTCACGGTGGTGGGTCCGGAAGGCCCGCTCATGCTGGGCGTGGTGGACCGTTTTCGTGAGGCAGGCCTGGCCATCTACGGTCCGACCGCGGCCGCGGCCCAGCTCGAGGGCAGCAAGGCGTTCTCGAAGAACTTCATGCAGCGCCATGGGATTCCGACCGCCCAATTCTCCGTGTTCGATGAGCCCGGTCCGGCGAAGGAATATGCGCGTGCACTCGGCGCGCCGGTTGTCGTCAAGGCCGACGGCCTGGCGGCGGGCAAAGGAGTCGTGGTTGCGGCCACGTTGGACGAAGCGGAGCGCGCCATCGACGACATGCTTCTCGCGAAGAAATTCGGTGCATCCGGAAGCCGTGTGGTTGTCGAAGAGTTCCTCGAGGGCGAGGAAGTATCCGTCCACGCCATCTGTGCGGGCGATAACGGCGTCGTGCTCCCGAGTTCGCAGGATCACAAGCGCGCCTTCGATGGCGACTGTGGTCCCAACACCGGCGGTATGGGTGCCATTGCGCCGGTGCCGTGGGTGAGTGATACCGATCTCGAACATGTGCGCAAGAACGTCATCTTGCCCGTGCTCGCGGGAATGCGCAAAGAAGGCGCGCCTTTCACGGGGACGCTCTACGCCGGTCTGATGTGGGCTGCGCATGGACCGAAGGTGCTCGAGTTCAACGTCCGCTTCGGAGATCCCGAAACGGAAGCACTCGTGCCGCTGCTCGCTGGCGACGTTGCATCGCTGCTGCTTGATGCCGCCAACGGGAAACTCCCGGCCCGCGTCGAAACGCGCGCCGGGAGTGCGGCGGCTATCGTCATCGCGGCCAGGGGCTATCCGGACCAACCCGAGACCGGCGTGCCCGTCGACGGCCTGGACGAAATTCCCGGCGACGCCGTCGCCGTCTTTCACGGCGGTACGCGCGCGGAGGGCACCGGAACGCTTTCCAGCGGCGGGCGCATCCTCACCGTCAGCGCGTGGAGCGACGACCTGTCGCGAGCGCTGGAGAACGCCTACGCGGCCCTGGGCCGCATCAGGATCGCGGGTTCTTTTTTCAGAAGCGACATAGGACGCCGTCACCTCGGCGCAAACAGGGAAAGGACGAAACGATAAATGGCGAAAACTGCACGCGTCGCGATTTTGCTTGGTTCGAAGAGCGATGAAGGACATCTCAAAGCCACCACCGACCTGCTCGACCGCTTCGGCATCGAGTGGGAGCTCAAGGTCATCTCGGCGCACCGCCAGCCGGAGGCGTTGCACGAATACGTGCGCCGCGTCGACGCGGCCGGCACGCAGATTTTCATCGCGGCGGCCGGTCTTTCCGCGGCGCTTCCGGGCGTGATCGGATCCATCTCATCGAAGCCGGTGGTGGGCCTGCCCATTCCGGGCGGTGCGCTCAACGGCATCGACGCCCTGCTTTCCATGGTGCAGATGCCGGGCGGTATCCCGGTGGCGACCGTGGGCGTGGGCTCGAACGGCTCCAAGAATGCCGCCATCCTGTGCGCGCAGATTCTGGCGCTCGCGGATCAGGAAGTGGGCAAGAAGTTGCACAGCTATCGTGAAGAGTTGCGTAACGGATGACACACGACGCATCCATTGCGGGCGCGATCGGCGATTCCCGCACGCTCGATCTCGCCCGTGAGACGCTCGCACGCGGCGGTGTGGTCGTGCTTCCCACGGACACGCTCTACGGTTTCAGCGCCAGACTCTCGGCCGAGGACGCAGTGCGGCGCATCTCCGCGGTCAAGCGTGCGCCCAACGACCGCCGCTACATCGTGCTGGCGGCGTCCATTGCGATGGTAGACAAGTGCGTGCAGTCCTATGGTTGCACAACACGCGAGTCGTTGGCCGGGCGTTGGCCCGCGCCGCTCTCGGTGATCCTGCCCAGCGGACCGTCTCTGCCCGCGTGGGTGGGACCGACGGTGGCCGTGCGCATACCCGACCTCGAGCCGTTGCGCCGATTGATCGACGCGCTGGGTGAGCCCATTGTATCCACCAGTGTGAACCGCACCGGTCAGGAGCCGCTCCACGACGTGCACGACATCCGCCGCGAGTTCAGCTCGGAAGTGGACTTGATCCTGAGTGGAGAAGCGCCGGGAGCCGTTTCGTCGACGCTGGTGGACCTGTGCGGGGAGACGCCGCAGGTGATTCGCGACGGGGCCTACGCCTGGGCCAGGGCCGGAGCGGGGAAGCCTTCGAAGTGATGCGTCTTGTAGGCTTCGCAGTTCGAGCACAAGAGTAGCTCGCTGCGACGGCCCTCGGCGAGCAGCCCGCGATAACGGCGGTTGAGCTCGCCGTTCCAGATGTCGAGGACGTGCTCGCGCGTCACATCACCGACCACACCGCGCTCGTGCGAATCCCAGCAGCACAGCGAGGCCTTGCCGTTCACGAAGAAGAACATCTCCTTCAGCACCTTCTTGCAGGGAAGCTGAACCGGTTTGACCCCCATCTCCCACGGCCAGATATAGAGGTCCGTGATGATGGCGATGGCGCCCACCTTCTCCCAGTAATTCACGAACGCTTCCTGCTCGTGCTGGTTGTAGTCCATCGCGATCATGCGCACTTCGATGTGCGCGGTGCTTCCGGCCTGCTTCGCCAGTTCGATGAAGCGCGTCACGCGCTCGACGGTCAGGTTGTAGTCGAGGCCGACGCGCGACTTCGAAAACGTTTCTGCGGAGAAACCGTCGATGGAGAAGCGGATGATGTCGATACCCGCGTCGAGAAGCTCGCGCGCGCGTTCTTCCTTCATCAGCTCGCCGTTGGAGTTGAGTTCGACGCGCGCCGTCTTGTCCTGGTGGATGTAACGAATGATCTCGGCCAGGCGGTGATCGGCCAACGGCTCGTTGATGAGGAAGGGGCGGTAGGTGATGCCGAGCCCGCGCGTCTCATCGATGATCTTTTTCCACACCCAGTCTTCCATGCGTCGCGGCCGCCGGGTGAGCGTGGCGTGCGAGCAGAACGGACACTCGGCGTTGCAGGCGAGTGTGGTCTCGATCTGGATGAAGCTGGGAGTGGCGGCTGCAGTCATGGCTGCCGAGAATTCTACAAATACGAGGACAGTGCCGCCATGCATTTCTCGGTGGCGCCGAGCTGAGAGCTAACGTACGCGTTGGCAGCCGCTCCCGCTTCGCGCCGCACCGCGTCATTGGTGAGGTAGCGCGCGAGAGCGAGGTACGTTTCTTCGTCGTTACCGACACTCGTGGCGGCTCCCCGCTCGAGCAACTGTCCCGCCTCAAACGAATTGTCGTGCCGCGGCCCGAACACCACCGGCAGCCCCGCGATGGCGGGCTCGATCACGCTGTGCACTCCCGTCGAGAAGGCGCCGCCGACATAGGCGACGTTGGCGTGCGCGTACGCCTCGGCCAGAACTCCCACGGTGTCGACGAGGACGACGCGCGCCGTGGGCGCGTCCTTCTCGCTCGTCGTGCACACCGACAGTCCGTTCTCGAGGGCCCAGCGACGGAGCGGGCCGATGTGCACGGGAGTCGGCTCGTGGGGCACAATCACGACGCGCAAATCGGGTACCTCGCGAAACAGTCGCGCGAGCGCGGGCAGCAGGCGCGCTTCGTCCGGCGGCCAGGTGCTTCCGGCGATGAGCGTGATCGCTCCGTCGTCCGGTAGCGCAAGCACATCGCGCGCGCGCGCGTTCCATCGCTCCATGACGCGATCGAAGCGCGTGTCCCCGCACACCGCGACAGCGGTGCCGTTACGCGCACTGGAGAACCGGGCAGCATCTTCGTCGCTGATGGCGAGAATCGGGTCAATCGCTCGATAAAGACTTGCATAGAACCAACGGCCGATTTTCGAAAGACGCTTCGACGAAGGACTCAGTGTCGCATCGATGAGCGCCACGGGAATCCCTCGCGCGCGCGCCTCCCAGATCAGGTTCGGCCACAAATCGAATTTCACGAACACGAGAAGGCGCGGTCGCGCGCACTCGAGGCAGAAGCGCATGGTTCGCGCCCGATCGAAGGGAAGATAATCGGCGAAGGCAATCACGCCACCCTCGGCCTTTTCGCGCTTCTTCCAGAAGTGGTAGCCCGACGGCGAAGAGAAGGTGACGATCACGGGCGTATGCGGATGGGTCCGCTTGATGGCCGTGATCACCGGGCGCGCCTGTTCGAACTCTCCCACGCTCGCGACGTGAAACCAGATTGAAGCCTCGCGAAGCGAGGCTTGCAGCGAACTCCAGCGTTCCTGATAGCCCGAACGCCCGCGAATCGCCTCGCGCATTTTGGGAAGAAACAAAGAAGAGAGGCGCGCTCCCATGAGCGCGACCGGGTACGTCATATTATAGAGCGCGCGTTGCAATGACATGTTCAGTCGAGAATGACGCGGCGGGGCGTGGACGCGTCGAAGAAAGTCGCAACCGCACCCGCGACGCTGTCGGCGTCGATGGCCGTGAGACACTCGCCGTTGCCCTTGGGGCAGGGGAGCGAGCCGTTGCGCGAGCACGGACGGCAGGCGAGACGGCGCTCGATGACACGACTCTGCGGCAGCGACGGAAAATACCCGAAGGCTTCCACCGTGGGTCCGAACAGGGCGACGACGGGCACGCCGGCGGCTTCGGCGAGATGCATGAGGCCCGAATCGTTTCCCACGAACAGCCGACAGCGCGCGACGTGCGCGGCGGTCTCCATGAGCGGGAGTGTGCCCGCGATGTCGAGGCAGCGCGCGCCCAGCGCGCGCGCGATCGGCTCGGTGAAAGCGCGATCGGCTGCATCGCCCACCAGCAGGACGCGCTGGTCACGGGCCAGGGTCTCGCACAGTCGCGCGAAACCGTTCCAGCGCTTGGCGGGCCAGCGGCTCCCGGGAGCGACCGCGACAAAAGGCGAGTCGCCCATTGCGCGGGACGCAGCGTTCATCGCCGCGGAGGGCAGGCGCAAGCCACCCGGCGATAGCACCGGCGTCTCGACGCCAACCGGCGCGCACAGCTTTGCGTAACGCTCGAGCATGGTGGGGAGATTCGCGCGCCGTTTCCACATGATCAGATCCACGCGTGCCCGCGTGTCTTTCTGGATGCGTGCCTGTGCGTGTCCGGCGCGCGCGCATAGCAGACGGCTACGCAGGCTGGCATGAGCGTCGATGATGGCGTAGCCGCGATCACGGAATGCTCCGGCCGTACGCCACAGCGTGCCCGCGCCGGCACCCCGGTCCAGTGCGACGACCCGGTCCACGCCCGTCGCGGAAGAGAACAGCTCCGCGTACGCCCGCTTGGTGAGGACAACGACCTCTTCGGCGCCCGCGCGCTTCAAATGTTCCAGGAGCGGACACAGCAGCACACAGTCACCGAGCGAGCTGAAACGGATGACGAGGAATTTCATGACGTCGTTCGCGCTTGACAGTGTGTGAGGAGGCCGATGAGACTTCAAGCTCCATGCCTACAGAGCTCGGAGAGCGGATCAAACAGTTGCGGCTTGCGCAAGACCTTACCCTAAAGCAGGTGGGGGAGAAAGCGAAAGTTTCGGCCACGCATCTCTCCGAGATCGAGCGCGGCAAGACTTCTCCGACCGTGGGGGCACTGGTTCGCATCGCTTACGCGCTCGGGCAGGAACCCGCGCAATTGGTGGACGAAGAACCCGTACCCACCGTCGCATTTGTGCGCCGTTCGGAAAGACGCGCGTGGACGTCGGGTTCGCTTGTGCTCAGCAGTCTCGCCCCGACCATCACGGCCCATGAGCTCTCCATCCTGGAAATCGTGCTCGCTGACAATGAGAGAGTTTCCGTGCCGGGCGCAACCGGGGAAGCACTCGCCGTCGTGCTCGAGGGCGAGGTCGAAGTCGAACTCGACGACCGGCACCATGTACTCAAACAGAACGACGCGCTCCACTTTCAACTCCAGAATTCCCACACGCTCCGCGGCGGCGCTGCCGGCGCGCGACTATTGTGGGTCACCCGGCCGCCGCTTTCCATCTAACCCACCATGCTGGACGCGCACGAAGTCGGCCGTCGCATCAAGCGGGTGCGTGGTGAAAAGAACCTGACCCTGAAAATGGTTGAGGCGGCCTCGGGCGTGTCGGCTACGCACGTTTCGGAAATCGAACGCGGCGAAACTATCCCGACCATCAAAGCGCTGTCGCGCATCGCGCACGCTCTCGGCAAGCGCACCGCGTTTTTTCTGGAAGAGAACGAGCTTGGCGATGCGTCGGTGCTGACGTCCGAGAGTCTGGTGCGCGAGTCGACGCCCGGCGGTGCGGCCGCACTCGAGCGGCTGACGGCCTCCATCCCAGGCGGTTCCGTGCAGGCCATACGCGTGACACTGTCCGCGGGGCGCTCGCACCGCTCGACCTCCCACCGCCACCACGGTGCGGAGGCGCTGCTCGTGCTCCGGGGCATGGTCCGCGTCGAAATTGACCGGCAGCCGTTCACACTGCATCCGGGGGACTGCATTTACTACGACGCCGGGCGCCAGCACGCTTATTTCAATGCGTCCCGTGAGCAGGAAGCGGTGATTGTCTGGATGGCGTCGAGGCGCGATGTGGACTAGAACTCCGTGCCGCCGCGCGCCTCGAGCCGCGCTTTTTGTTTTGACAGCCTTTTCCACCCCTTCCTATCATCCCCCAGTCGGCCCCCGCCGGCGTAAGTAACGGTGATTGCATTACCATGTCGAATTCATCGCGCGACGAAATGCTTTTCCTCCAGCTCGTGGCGATGTTCCAGTACGCCGCCATGCAGCAGCTGGGAAAACTTCCCAATCCCGTTTCGGGAAAAATCCAACGCGACCTCGAGCAGGCGCGCATGTCGATTGACATGATCGAAATGCTGCAGAACCGCACGCAGGCCAGCCGGTCCGCGCGCGAGAGCGAGTACCTGGACAAGGTGCTGTTCGAGCTGCGCATGAACTACGTCGACGAAAGCAAGCGGCCGCCGGAACCGGGACCGCAGGAGAGCGACGCCGGTTCGCAGAAAGATGGCGGCACCGGCGGTGAATGATTGCGCGCCGCGCCTCGGAGGGCAGCGTGACGGTTGGAAGGGTTTTTGCACTGACCCCCGGGATTTCCCCCGTAATGGTCAGAAAGGAGTCGGTTCGATGATGCAGCGGCGTTTTCGCACTCGCTACCTGGCGGCAGTTCTTGCCGCCGTGGTGTGCGTCTCGACATGGGTACCGTCGGCGCTTGCCAGCGTGGCGTACAACGGAACGCGCGGGCTGCTGAGAACCCGTTCCGCGGATACCTTCCACAAGGGTACGCTCAGCTTTCAGATTTCCGAGCAGTATGGAAAACAGAACGACGAAGAGCTCGGTCCATCGTTCTTCGGCTCGGCCGATTCGGCCGCCGTTGATTTTCACACCTTCATCACGCGCGCATCGCTCACCTACGCGCTCTCGGACTGGTTCGAGATCGCGGGCAATCTTGATGTGCGCAACTGGATCCGTACCACTCAGGAAGGGACCACCAACCTCGACACCGAGACGCGCGGCGGTTTGGGCGACACCGACGTGTCCGCGAAGCTGAACTTTCCTTTCCATTCGCAGAAGTTCAAGCTTGGCGCGTACGGCAATGTGACGTTTCCGACCGGCAGCAAGGAACGCGGGTTCACCACCGATTCCAACGACGTGACGGTGTTGGGCCTTGCCACCATCGACCTGTCGGATCTGCAGAGCTTCGTCCCCACGCGTATCCACCTGAACGCGGGCTGGCGCTTCAACCAGAACGAGGATCGCGGCTACGGCATCTTCGATCCGTCGAATCCCGACTCCAGCGGTTTCAACCCGCCGGGCTATCCGTTCAGTCCTGCCGGCGAGCAGACGACGTACAACGACGTTGGCATCTTCAACGCCGCGGTCGAATTTCCCGCGCCGCAGGTGACGTTCTTCGTCGAGTTCGACTGGCAGAAACTCATGAACGTCGAGATTCCGGCCGGCGCCAGGGTCAGCGCCAGCACCTATACGCTCTCGCCCGGTGTCGAGTTCAAGGGAAGCGGTGGCGCCGCCATCGAACTGGGCGCCGACATCAACCTCAACTCGGGTGACACGCCGTCCGGAATCAATCCGCCGGACTGGGGACTATGGATGGCGTTCCAGTACATGAACGAAGTGATCGCGCGCGACACCGACAAGGACGGCGTGCCCGATAACAAGGACGGCTGCGTCGACCAGCCCGAGGACAAGGACGGCTATCAGGATACCGATGGCTGTCCCGACCTCGACAATGATCACGACGGCGTGCCCGACCTGCAGGACAAGTGTCCGGATCTGGCCGAGGACGTCGACGGGTTCCAGGACGCCGATGGGTGCCCGGATCTCGACAACGACCAGGACGGCATTGTCGATACCAACGACAAGTGCCCGAACGAGCCGGAAGACTTCGACGGCGACATGGACACGGACGGATGCCCGGATCTCGTGAAGGACAGCGACAACGACGGACTGCCGGACAATCTGGACCGCTGTCCGCTCCAGGCCGAGGACATCGACGGTTACCAGGACGACGACGGTTGTCCGGACCTCGACAATGACCTCGACGGCATTCCGGATCTGAACGACAAGTGCCCGAATCAGCCCGAGACTTTCAATGGCATCGAGGATGACGACGGTTGTCCGGACGCCAAGGAGATCGGCAAGCAGTTCGTGCTGCGCGGCATCAACTTCGAGAGCGGACGCGCCGATCTGACGCCGGATTCGCACACCGTGCTCGACCAGGTGATTGCGTCGCTCAACGCCTATCCCGAGGCTCGTCTCGAGGTTCGCGGTCATACCGACAGCCAGGGCCCGGCGAAGTTCAACCTCGATCTCTCGCAGCGCCGCGCCGAGTCGGTCCGCCAGTACCTGATCAAGGGTGGCATCGACCCGAATCGCGTCACGGCCGTCGGCATCGGCGAAGAAGAGCCGATGACGACGAACGCAACCGCCGAAGGTCGCGCGCTCAATCGCCGCATCGAGTTCAGACGCCTGAACTAGACGTGCCTCCGGGTGCGCTGCAGACAAACAAGAGGCCCGTCGCATCTGCGGCGGGCCTCTTCGTTGCTATCTGTCGCGGCGCAGCCGCCTACTCGGTCTTCATCCGGTTCCAGTAGGCGTCCATTTCGTCCAGCGTCATCGATTCCAGTTTCTTGCCGTCGGACACGATGCGTGCTTCCATGCGCTGGAAGCGATGGATGAACTTGGAAGTGGAGAGCTGCAGCGCCTCGTCTGCGTCGATCTTGAGAAAACGCGCGACATTCGCCGATGAGAAGATGACGTCGCCCATCTCGTGCTTGATGTGATCGCGGTCGCCAGCGCGCAGCGCCGCTTCCAGCTCCTCGATTTCCTCACGCAGCTTGGCAATGACGGGCTCGACGGTTTCCCAATCGAAGCCGACACCGGCGGCGCGTTCCTGCACCTTCACCGCATGGCGCAGGGCCGGGAGATTTCCGGCGATCCCATCCAGCGTGCCCACGTTCTTCTTCGCGCGCTCGGCCGCCTTCACTCGCTCCCAGTGCACGATGCTTTCGTCGGCCGTGGCGGCCTTCTCGGTACCGAAGACGTGGGGGTGCCGGTTGTAGATCTTCTCGTGGGCGTGCGCCGCAATTGCGTCGAGGGTGAAGTTTGGCGATGTTTCGCGCTTGATGGCCATGGCGAAACAGAGGACGAAGAGCACGTCGCCCATCTCGTCGAAGAAGTCCGCGTCGCCATGATGGGTGCCGGCCCACTCGAGTTCGTAGGCCTCCTCGATGAGGTCGGAGAGAACGTCGTCGAGCTTCTGCGCGCGGTCCCACGGACAGCCGTCGGGCCCGCGCAGGCGCGCGATGAGGGAGAAGACACGGTCGAGGGAGTCGGACATGGGCTAGAGCAGAATAGGAGCGCTCTTGCGCGCCTTCAAGTGGGATTTGGGAGTTGCTGACAGGCCTGGGTGGGTTTAAGCTTACCGATTCCGCGGCTTTCGCCGCGGTATCTTATGAATGACAAAATCATCGTGCGCGGGGCGCGCGAACACAACCTCAAGAACATCGACGTCGAGATTCCGCGCGGAAGTCTCACCGTGGTCACGGGTGTGTCCGGCTCGGGCAAGTCGACGCTCGCCTTCGACACCCTCTATGCTGAGGGCCAGCGCCGCTACATCGAATCGCTGTCCACCTACGCCAAGCAGTTCCTCGAGCGCATCGGGCACCCCGACGTCGACGAGGTAACCGGGCTTTCGCCCGCCATCGCCATCGAGCAGCGCAACACCACGCGCAGCTCGCGCTCCACGGTTGGCACGGCCACCGAGATCTACGACTTCCTGCGCCTCCTGTTCGCGCGTCTGGGCCGGACCATGTGCCCCAACGGCCATGGCGAAGTGAAGCGGTATGCGCCGGACGAGGTGATCGATGCGCTGTTGCATTCGCACCGCGGGCGCACGCTCATGGTGATCGCGACCCGCAAGCTGGAAAAGGGAAGCGGCGCGAAGCAGATCGACGAGATGATCCGCGAAGGGTACGCGCGTTTCATCATCAAGGGGGAAGTGGTCCGGCTGGAGAGCGCGCCGCGTACCGCGTCGCGGCTGGCCACCATCGACCTGGTGCTGGACCGGATCGACATCGAAGAGGGCAAGAGAGCGCGCCTCCACGAGGCCATCGATACCGCCTATCGCATGGCCGACGGGCACGTGCGCTTCGAGGATGTCGAGGGCGGAAAGCCGCTCGAATTCACCAACCAGCTCGTGTGCACGTCGTGCGGCACCACATTCGAGGAGCCGCGGCCCATTCTGTTTTCATTCAACACGCCGTTCGGCGCCTGCCCGTCATGCCGCGGCTTCGGGAGCCGGCTCGAGTTTGACGACGCTCTCATCGTGCCGGACACCAGCCGCGCGCTCAAGGACCACGCGGTCGAACCGTGGGCCAGCGAGAAGTTCGAATACTTCTTCAACCAGCTGGTGCGCTTCTGTCGCCGCAAGAAGATCCCGATGAACGTGCCGTGGGCGAAGCTTCCGGCGGAATCGCGCCGCGCCATCATGAACGGCAGCGGGGAGTACGTGGGTGTGCTCCCGTTCCTCGAGAACATGCGTGAGAAGACGTACAAGAAGTACGCGCGGTTCTTTACGCGCAGGTATCTCGCCTTCCGGGGCTGCCGCGCGTGTGAAGGTGGCCGGCTCCGTCCCGAGGCGTTCTACGTGCACCTCGGCGGAAAGACCATCCGCGACATCGCGGCCATGACGCCGGGCAACGCGCTGGCGTTCGTGAACTCGCTCGAGCTCAATGAGCGCGAAAGCACGATTGCGCGCGATGTGGTTATCGAGCTGGAATCGCGCCTCGGTTTTCTGCTCGCGGTGGGGCTGCACTACATCACCCTCGATCGACTGGCCCGCACCCTGTCCGGTGGGGAGTCGCAACGCATCTCCCTGGCCAACTCGCTCGGCTCCAACCTGCTCGACGTGCTCTACGTTCTCGATGAGCCGTCGATCGGTCTGCACCCGCGCGACACGGTGCAGTTGATCGAGGTGCTGTCCGAGCTACGCGCGCGCGGCAACACGGTGGTGGTGGTCGAGCACGACCTCGATATCATCAAGGCGGCCGACTACATTGTCGACCTCGGACCCGGGGCCGGCGAACACGGCGGCAGCGTGGTCTACCAGGGCGCTCCGGACGCGGGAAACGCGGCTTCCACCGGGACACTGCGCTACCTGACCGAGGGGCTTCCCGGGCGCAACGGCGGGCGCATGAAGACGACCGGCCCCGCCTTGAAGCTCACCGATGTTCACGAGCACAACCTGAAGAACATAAGCGTGGCATTTCCGCTGCATGCGTTCACGAGCGTGACGGGCGTGTCCGGCTCGGGCAAGAGCACGCTCGTGTGCGACGTGCTGTACAACGCGCTGCGCACACGCGGCGAGTCGCGCGGCCCAGCGTACCGCGCGGCGGAAGGGTTGCAGGCCGTGCGCGGCGTGCTCATGGTCGATCAGACGCCCATCGGCAAGACTCCGCGCTCGAACCCCGTCACCTATGTGCGCGCATTTGCCGCCATTCGCGACGTATTTGCGGCGCAGCCCAAAGCGAAAAAGCGCGGTTACGCGTCGGGCCGCTTCAGCTTCAACGTGTCGGGCGGCCGCTGCGCGCGCTGTCAGGGCATGGGCTATGAGCGCGTCGAGATGCACTTCATGGCCGACATGTTCGTGCGCTGCGGCGAATGCGACGGCAAGCGCTTTAATGCCGAGACGCTGGAGATCACGTATCGCGGGCTCGACCTCGCGCAGGTACTTGAACTGACCATCGACGAGGCCATCCTGCACTTCGCGGAGCACCGCGAGCTGGTAGCGCGATTGAGCGTGCTCTCGCGTGTGGGGCTGGGGTACCTTCGCCTTGGCCAGCCTTCCACGACACTCTCCGGCGGCGAGTCGCAACGCATCAAGATCGCTCGCGAGCTCAGCGAAAACGTCGAAGGAGGTTTCGTCTACATTCTCGACGAGCCCACCACCGGGTTGCACGTGCAGGATGTGGAGACGTTGATCGACGTGCTGCGGGATCTTCAGATGAAGGGAAACACGGTGATCGTGGTCGAGCACAACCTGCAGGTGATCGCGCAATCCGACCATGTCATTGACCTCGGTCCCGAGGGCGGTGACGGTGGAGGGCAGATCGTGGCCTCGGGAACACCCGAGGACGTGATGCGCGCCGCCGGGTCGCACACGGGCGTTTATCTCGCGCGTTTCGTGCGCGGCATGAAGCGGAGGGCGTCGTGAAACTGTGTGTGACAGGTGGGGCCGGCTACGTTGGATCGGTGGTGGCCGAACTGCTCGTGGCACGCGGACACGACGTGGTCGTCCTCGACAACCTCTCCACCGGGCACCGCGATGCGGTGCCGCAGGGATGCCGGTTGGTGGTGGGTGATGTTCGCGACGACGCCGCGCTGGCGCAGGCGCTCGACGCCGGGGTCGAAGCGGTGCTGCACTTCGCGGCACTCAGCGTGGTCGCAGATTCGATGCGCCGCCCGCTGGATTATTTCGACAACAACGTGAGCGGCACGACACGGCTGGTGCGGGCCATGCAGACTCGCCACATCGGCCGGCTCGTGTTTTCATCCACCGCCGCCGTCTACGGGACTCCGGCAACGCTTCCGATTGAAGAGGACGCTGCGTGCCGTCCCGAGAATCCCTACGGGTGGACGAAGCTCACGGTGGAATGGATGCTGGCCGCCGCGCGCGCGCAATGGGGGCTGTCGTTTGTCGCGCTGCGCTACTTCAACGCCGCCGGTGCCACGGCGGTGTGTGGCGAAGACCACCGTCCCGAGTCGCATCTGATTCCGATCATTCTGGAGGCCGCGCTCGGGCGGCGCGCTGCCGTCACCGTCTACGGCGACGACTATCCGACGCGCGATGGTACGTGCGTGCGCGATTACGTGCACGTTGCCGACCTCGCGCTCGCGCATGTGCTCGCGCTGGATGCAATGGAGCGGGGCTTCAGCGGCGCCCTCAATCTGGGGAGCGAGCACGGGTTCAGCGTGAGGGAAGTGATCGACGCCACGCAGCGCGTGGCGGGCGCTGCGGTGGCGCACGAAGTCGGCCCGCGGCGCGCCGGCGACCCGCCTGCTCTGGTGGCTTCATCGAAGAAGGCCCGGGATGTGCTCCGGTGGGCTCCGCAGCAGAGCGCGCTGGACGACATCATCGCTTCGGCGCTCCGGTGGCACCAGCGCCATCCGGAAGGCTACACGGCCTGATCCTGCAACCCGGTCTGCGCCCGCAAGTCCAGAATCCACGTAGTTTTACGCATGCCGACCGGCTTGACACGCAGGCACGGCCACACTAGGATGAGGGTGGTTCGGTCGCCGGCACGCGCACAGGGCGAGGCGTCCGGGCTGTGGTAGCTGCCCGAGAAGGCTTCCCCGGTCGCATCTTCTCCCGCCAGAGTTATGCGAGACCGCGGCAAACGGTTTCGCAACAGGACGGTTCGCACAATTCATGTCCCGTACTCCGCTGGTCAACCGTGAGATCGGCTGGCTTTCGTTCAACGAGCGTGTGCTCCAGGAAGCCGCCGACCCGGAAGTACCCCTGATCGAACGTCTGAAGTTCGTCGGCATCTGCTCGTCCAACCTGGAAGAATTCTTCCGCGTGCGCGTGGCCACTTTGCAGCGCATGGTCGACGCCGGCATTACCTCTCACAAGATGGTGTACGGCGAACCCAAGAAAGTCCTCCATTCCATCCATGAGATCGTGCTGGCCCAGCGCGAGCGCTTCGAGACCGTGTTCGCGCAGGCGCGCAACGCGCTCGAGCAGGAAGGCATCAGCATCGTCGACGAGAAGAAACTTGTCGGCGAGCACCGTGCCTTCGTGCAGAAATATTTCGATGACGTGGTGCGCCCCAGTCTGGTGCCCGTCATTCTCGACAGCGTCCCCGAGTTTCCGTACCTGCGCAACGGGGTGCTCTATCTCGCCGTGCGCCTGACGGGGAAGAAGGTGACCGACCAGGTGCGCCATGCCCTGGTCGAAGTGCCCTCCGGCGATCTGCCGCGTTTTCTCGTCCTGCCTCCGGTGGGTGAACGGCGCTTCGTGATCATGCTCGACGACGTCATCCGTTTCGGACTTAAGGAAGTCTTTTCCATCTTTGAGCTGGAGAAGGCCGAGGCCTACACCATCAAGCTCACGCGCGACGCCGAGATCGAAATTGACGACGACGTCACGGTGGGGTTGGTGGAGAAGCTCAACAAGTCGCTCAAGAAGCGCAAAGAGGGCCCGCCCGTGCGCTTTGTGTACGACCGCGACATTCCCAGGGACTTCCTCGACCTGATCATGAAGCGCGCCAATCTGCGCCGCCTCGACAATGTCATCCCGGGTGGACGCTATCACAACGCGCGGGATTTCGTGGCCTTTCCCAACGTCGACGGTGCCCGGCTGGAATACAAGCCGCAGCCGCCCCTGCACCATCAGGCGCTCAAGGGCAAGCGCAGCGTGCTCTCGGTGATTCGCAGGCAGGACGTGCTGCTGCACACGCCGTACCACTCGTTTCATCCCATCATCGATCTGATTCGCGAAGCCGCCATCGATCCCAAGGTAAAATCGATCAAGATGACGTTGTATCGCGTTGCCCGCGACTCGCGCGTGGTGAATGCGCTCCTGAACGCGGTGCGCAATGGCAAGAAGGTGACGGTGCTCCTCGAGCTGCAGGCGCGTTTCGACGAAGAGGCCAATATTCACTGGGCGCATGCGCTGGAAGACGAGGGCGTGCGGTTGTTGAGCGGCGTGCAGGGACTAAAGGTGCACGCCAAGCTCGGGCTCATCAGTCGGCGCGAAGAGGGAAAGACCATCGACTACGCCATCGTCGGCACCGGGAACTTCAATGAAACGACGGCGCTCACCTACGCCGACCACTTCCTGCTCACGTCCGACCGGCGCGTCACCGGCGAAGTCGGCAAGGTGTTCGATTTTCTCGAGACGACGTATCAGCGCCAGTCATACGGCCACCTGGTGGTTTCGCCTTTCGACATGCGGCGCGTGCTGCTGAAGTTCATCCACCGCGAAATGAAGAACGCCAAGCGCGGCCGGCCCGCATACATCGATGCCAAGCTCAACGCGCTCGTCGACCGGCAGCTGATCGAGGCCCTGTACGACGCCAGTCGGGCCGGAGTGAAGGTGCAACTGGTGGTGCGCGGCACCTGTTCGCTGGTCCCGGGTGTGGCGGGCATAAGCGAGAACATCGAGGCCGTGAGCATCGTGGACCGTTATCTCGAACACTCGCGCATCATGTTTTTCTGCAACGGCGGCAACGAGCGCTG
>CAZULB010000041.1:0-23515 GCA_964621155.1 uncultured bacterium
CATCAACGAGTTTGGCGCCGTGAGCGAGGAAGTGTGCACCGAAATGGCGCACGGTATCCGTCGCCGCGCCAAGGCCACGTGGGGGCTCGCCACCACCGGCATCGCCGGCCCGACCGGTGCCACGGCGCACAAGCCCGTGGGCCTCACCTTTATCGCCGTGGCGTGGGACGGCGGTGTGCAGGTGAAGCGCATCATCTATACCGGCGACCGGGCCACCATTCGTGAGCGTGCCGCGCACGGCGTCATCTGGTTGCTCCACGACCGGCTCGCGCTCAAGCCTGCGTGATGCGGCTTTTCGTCGCCGTCAATCTGTCCCTCGAAGTCCGCGCAGCGATCCGGTCCGCCCTCGACGATTTTCCGGTGCAGAACCCGCCGTGGCGATGGGTGTCGTCGGATAACTGGCATCTCACGCTCAAATTTCTCGGCGATGTCGAGCCCGCGCGCGTCGGCGCGCTGTCGGGCGCGCTGAGCGATGTCGCCGGGAGACACCATGCCTTCGACCTGATGGTGGGTGGATTCGGCGGCTTTCCCAATCTGCGCCAACCGCGTGTTCTCTTTTACAACGTTGAACGCGGCGCGGCCGAATTGGAGCGCCTTGCCGGCGACGTGGACGCCGCGGTGGAGAAGGCGATCGGCCTCGAGCGCGAGCGGCGTCGTTTCCATGCGCACGCGACCGTCGCGCGTGTGAAGGACCCGCTCCCGGCATCGATCGCGGCGCAGCTCGCATCGGTTCCGGCGTTGACGGCGGCCGTCGCCCGGGTTTCCAGTTTCGCGCTGCTGGAAAGCCGTTTGGCGCGTACGGGCGCCACGTATTCGGTGGTCAAAGAGTTTGCCCTGTCTTGAGGGGCGGTGTTAGTATCGGCCCGCACGTTCGGTCAGACCTTGTTGTTAACACCCCGCGCACGGCTGGACGCGGGGGCGTCTCAAGGTGCGGAGGGAAGCGGGGCCAGCCAGTTCGAGCAAGGGAGACGAAATGTCAACCAAGTCGTTGAATACGGCCGTGAAGTCGGAGGAAAAGGCGAAAGCCATCGACCTCGCGGTGCAGCAGATTGAAAAACAGTTTGGCCAGGGCTCGATCATGCGCCTTGGCATCAATCACGCCATCGTTCCGGTGGAAGTGATTCCCACCGGAAGCCTGGCACTCGATCTCGCGCTGGGTGTGGGCGGCGTGCCGCGCGGGCGTATCGTGGAAGTGTTCGGTCCCGAGGGCTCCGGCAAGACCACGCTCACCTCGCAGATCATTGCCAACGCGCAGCGCCGCGGCGGCATGGCGGCGTTCGTCGATGCGGAGCACGCGTTCGATCTGACCTATGCCAAGAAGCTCGGCGTCGACGTCGACAATCTGCTCATTTCACAGCCGGACACGGGTGAGCAGGCGCTCGAGATCACCGAGGTGCTGATTCGCAGCGGCGCGCTCGACGTTATCGTGGTGGACTCGGTGGCCGCACTCGTGCCGCAGGCCGAAATCAACGGTGAGATGGGCGACCAGCACGTGGGTCTGCAGGCGCGATTGATGTCGCAGGCGCTGCGTAAACTCACCGGCACGGTCTCGAAGACCAAAACCTGTTTGATCTTCACCAACCAGATCCGCATGAAGATCGGAGTCATGTTCGGATCCCCGGAGACGACCTCGGGCGGCAACGCGCTCAAGTTCTACTCTTCGGTGCGTCTCGACATTCGTCGCATCGCCGCCATCAAGGAAGGCGAAGCGGTGACCGGCTCGCGCACGAAGGTGAAGGTGGTCAAGAACAAGGTGGCGGCGCCGTTCAAGACCTGCGAGTTCGACATTCTGTACGGCGAAGGCATCTCGTACGAAGGTGACGTCATCGATATCGCCGCCGGCGTCGACATCATCAAGAAGAGCGGCACGTGGTTCGGCTACCAGGACGAGCGCCTGGGCCAGGGCAAGGAGGCGGCACGCCGGTTCCTGAAAGAGCACCCGGCCATCACCGCGGAGATCGCGGCGAAGGTTCTGGCGCACCACGGCGTCACCGACAAGCCGGCAGCGAGCGAAGCGCCGCGCGCCGAAGCGGGTGCCGCGAGCGCGGTGCCGGCTGAAGCCGGCGCGGTTGCAATCGCTGCGACCGACGGTGAGGACGCGCTGGCGGCCAATCCGCGCAAGAAGCCGGGGGCTGTCCGAGCCCGTCCGTAGATGCCGGAGATCATCACCGAGCGAAAACCGCGCCCCCGCGACCGGGTCGAAATTCGACTCTCCGGGGGGCGGTTTTTTGCCATTCCTCAGGCAGCGGCCGAGATGCTCGCGGTCGGACAACAATTGTCCGACGAAGACGTCGCGCACCTCGACGGTATCGACCAGTATACGCGTGGCCGCGACAAGGCCATGCGCATGCTGGCGCTGCGCTCGCGCTCTAAACGCGAGATCGACGACGCGCTGCGCGCGATGAATCTGCGCGACACCATCCGCACCGGGTTGATGCGCGAGCTCGAAGAGATCGGTCTTGTAGACGACGCGCGTTTCGCGCGCGAGTTCGTGGCCGTCAAGAAGGACGTGCGGCGCGTCGGCCCGCACCGGTTGCGCTACGACCTGGGGCGTCTCGGGCTCGCGCGCGGCACCGTCGACGAAGCCCTGGCCGGATTCGGCGCCGACGAGCAACTGACGATGGCGCGCGCGCTGGTCGAAAAACAGATGGGCGCATCGGTTCCGAGCGAGAAGGTGGTACGCCGAATCGTCGGCATGCTGCGCCGCAAGGGTTACGACTACGCGGTGGTCAATCGCATCGCGTACGAGCTGGCCCGGCGCATTCCGAATGCAAACGTGATCGATGACATGGCGGACAGCGCCGAGGACTGATGCGGTCCGTAACGGACCCGAATTCACGGAACCCGACAACATCCATGCAAACCTCCACCCATCGGTACGCCGTCGCGAACCTTGTTCGCGATTATCTCGCTTACTTTGAAGCGCGCGGCCACGTGGTCGTGCCCAGCGCGCCGCTTCTGCCCGAAGATCCGACGCTGCTTTTCACCGCCGCCGGCATGGTGCCGTTCAAGGGCTTCTATTCCAGCCCGGAATCGGCGCCCTACCGCCGCGCGGCCAGCGTGCAGAAATGTCTGCGCGCCGGCGGCAAGAACAGCGACCTCGAGAACGTGGGCCGGACGCTGCGCCACCACACGTTCTTCGAAATGCTCGGGAATTTCTCTTTTGGCGACTACTTCAAGAAAGAAGCCATCGAGTGGGGGTGGGAGCTCTCCACGCAGGTGTGGAGTCTCGACAGATCACGCCTGTGGGTGACGATCTTCGAGAACGACGACGAAGCCTTTGATCTATGGGCGAATCACATCGGGTTTCCGAAGGATCGCATCGTTCGCCTGGGGCGCAAGGACAACTTCTGGGGCCCGGTGGGCGACACGGGCGTGTGCGGCCCTTCGTCGGAAATGCACTACGACACCGGCAAGCCCGGCGCGGAAGGCGGCCCCGGCCAGGACGACAGCGACCGCTACATCGAATACTGGAATCTGGTGTTCCCGCAATTCTTCTATACGGCGCAAGGAAACTACGACCCGCTTCCGAAGCCCGGTATCGACACCGGCATGGGGCTCGAGCGCATTGCGTTCATTCTGCAGGGTGCGGAGGACAATTTTCACACCGACGAGTTCCTGCCCATCCGACGCGCCATCGCCGCCGCGCTTCCGCGCGACACCGACAGCAAGGATCCGCGCGCGGCGCTCGCCGTGAACGCCGCGTCGGACCACGTGCGCGCTCTCACCTTCGCGCTGGCCGAGGGCATCATGCCTTCCAACGAAGGACGCGGCTATGTGCTCCGGCGCTTGTTGCGCCGCGCGTTGACCAAGATGCAGCCCTTCGGCGTGCACGAACCGTTTCTCGCCGGCGGTGTGGAAGCCGTCGTGCATGCGATGGGCCCGCGTTACCCTGAGCTTCGTTCCCGCGCGGCCCTGGTGAAGGACATCATCACCGCAGAAGAGACACGTTTTCTCGACACGCTGGAGCAGGGCATGCATCGCCTCGAGGGAATCTTCGACGCGGCCAAAAAGAGCAAGGTCGTTTCCGGCGCCGATACCTTCATGCTCTACGACACCTTTGGATTTCCGCCCGAGCTCACACGCGAGATGGCGGAAGAGCGCGGACTCGCCGTGGACATGGAAGCATTCGAGACCGCGATGCGCGAACAGAAGCAGCGCGCGCGCAGCAGTGCCAGGTTCCGCAGCACCCAGGCCGCCTCGGAAGTCGTAGTGCTCGAGGCCCCGCTGCCGAAGGGTACGAGCTTTCTGGGTTACGACGCGCTGGAGTGCGAATCCAGCGTGTTCATGATGCGCAAGAGCGGCGGGCGCAAGACGCACGAGTTCGATCCCAACAAGTTGATCGCCGTTGCCACCGAGAAGACCGTCTTCTATCCGGAAGGCGGCGGACAGGTGGGTGACGCCGGCACCATCAGCACGGCCGGGGAGTCGTATCCGATCGTCGATACCTACCGCGACGGCGACACCATCGAACACGTGGTCCGCGTGGACGGCGTGGGCACGGCGGAAGAATTCTGGGATCGTGCCACTTCCGCGCCGGTCAAGCTGCACGTCTACCATGAGCGGCGTTTCTCCACCATGCGCAACCACACCGCCACGCACCTCCTGCACGCGGCGCTCCGGCGCGTGCTGGGCGATCACGTGGCGCAGGCAGGATCGCTGGTTGCTCCGGACCGGTTGCGCTTCGACTTCCATCATTTTCACGCCATGAAGCCGGATGAGATCGCCGAGGTGGAGCGCCAGGTGAACCAGGCGGTCATGGGCGATCTTGCCATCACAGCGACGCAGATGCCGTACAAGGAAGCCATCAAGACGGGTGCCATGGCGCTGTTCGGCGAAAAGTACGGCGACGTCGTGCGCGTGGTGTCGATCGAAGATGTCTCGAAAGAACTGTGCGGCGGTACGCACCTGCGGCGCACGGGAGAAATCGGGCCGTTCTTCATCCGGCAGGAATCCGCGGTGGCCGCCGGCGTGCGTCGCGTGGAGGCACTGACCGGTGCCAACGCCCATGAAATCGTGCGCCGTTCGCTCGACGACTGGAGCGCCGTAGCCGCTCTTCTCAAGACCACACCGGCCGAGGTCGAGTCGCGCGTGCGCGCGTTGATCGACGAGAACGAGACATTGCAGCGCGAGCGCAAGAAGGAAGAAGCGCGCCGCGCGCAAGCCGAGGCTGGCGATGCGTTGGCCGATGCGGCGGACGTTCGCGGCCTGCGCTTCGTGGCCGCGAAGGTCCAACTGGCCGACGTCAACGCGCTGCGCAATTATGGCGATGCGCTGCGCGGCAAGCTGGGGCTGGGGGTGGCCCTGGTATGCCAGACGGCGGGGGACAAAGCGATGTGTTTGTTGGTCGCCAGCGACTCTGCTATAAAGGAGCGGGGCGTCAAAGCCGACGAGCTCGCCAGGCAGGTCGGCGTGTCGCTGGGCTTCAAGGGCGGCGGTAAGCCGCACATGGCGCAGTTCGGAATTCCGAGTGCGACCGATTTCGACCGGGTGCGTGAATTCATCCTGAAGACGCTCGAAGCCAGCCAGGCCTGATCCAAGAGGTGCCCATGTACTCTCGTATTTCCCGCGTCACCGCATCGGTCATGATCTGGATCATGTTCGTCACCACCGCGGCGCCGGCCCAGATCCTGGGTGTGCGACCCGACCGGCGCACGGTCACCAGCGTCGGCAGCCCCGTGCCGCCCGCAGCGGCGCCTGACTCGACGGCCGGCGTGCTTCCCTCAATTCCGGCGCGCGGTTTCGACGTGCCCGTCAATCCCGACGAATATGTCATCGGCCCGGGCGACCAGTTCGTGCTCGTGGTGAAGTCGTCGGGAACGCAGATCAACCTGAGCGTGTTACCCGGCGGCGATGTGTTGCTCCCCAACGCCGGCATCGTGCACGCCGCGGGCCTCACCATCACCCAGTTCCGCGCGGAGCTCAAGAAGATCGCGGTGACGTACTACAAAGGTGGCGACTTCTACTGCGAGTTGGTGCTGCCGCGCACATTCGTCGTCTACGTGTTCGGTGACGTGAATCGTCCCGGCCCCGTGCAGGTCTCGGCTCCGTTTCGCCTCGACATGATCGTCAACGCGGCCGGCGGCATTGGACCCGCCGGCTCGTGGCGCAATGTGGAAGTCAAGGAGATCGACGGCACCGCGAAAAAGTATGATCTCATGCGCCTGCAGCGACTCGGCGATCACACCCAGAACCCGATGTTGCACGAGGGCCAGAGTATCTATGTTCCTTCGCGCGGACCCGCCATCGAGGTTTCCGGTGAGGTGTGGAACGCGCGCACGTGGGAAATTCTTCCCGGTGAGACCATGATGGACATGATCAAACTTTCGGGTGGCTTCACCAGCGATGCGGAACGCGATCAGATCGTGCTCGAGCGCATCAACGACGCCAACCACGTCTCCATCCTGCACATGGACGAAACGCGCGCCGACTCGACCGAGGTGCAGGACCACGACGTGATCGTGGTGCCCGACAAGCGCAGCTTCCCCGGTATCGACTTCGTGCGTGTCCAGGGCGGTGGCGGCCGCGACGGGCGCATTTACCTGCAGGAAGGCGAAACGCTGGCGTCGTTCCGACCGCGCTTCATCCGTCTGCGCAACGACTTCGACCTCGCCAACTCCAACATTGAGCGGCGTCAGGAAACCGGCAAGGTGGCGTTCATTCCGGTCGATCTCAAGCGACTCGTGGATGGCGACACCACCGGCACCGTCGCGCTCAAGAGCGGCGACGTGATCAACATTCCGCGCCTGCAGGACGTTGTTTTCGTGGCCGGCGAGGTGGTGGCGCCGGGCGCCAAGGAATTCCAGAGCGGCCTCCCGGCCGGGCGTTACATTGCGATGGCAGGCGGTCCCACCGAGACGGGCAGCATCGACAAACTGGAAATCTACGACGACCACGGACATCGTCGCGACGGCAACCGCGATACGGCGGTGTACCGCGGCGAGACGGTGCTGGTCAAGCGGCGCACGGGCGTGATCCTGGGCAATCTCTTTCTCGGTTTCGTGAGTCTGACCAGTCTGTTCCTGTCCGTATACGCGGTGACCTCGAACAACAATTGACGCCGCGCGCGACGAAAGGAAGGCACGCCATCAAAGCGCTCATTCTATCCGGCGGACGCGGCACACGGCTGCGACCGATCACACACACCAGCGCCAAGCAGCTGGTCCCGGTCGCCAACAAGCCCATCCTCTTCTACGGTATCGAGGCCATCCGCGACGCCGGCATCAAGGACATCGCCATCATTGTGGGCGACACCGCCGACGAAGTGAAGCAGGCGGTCGGCGACGGCAGCAAGTTCGACGCGCGTATCACCTACATCAAGCAGGACGCGCCCCTCGGACTCGCGCACGCGGTCAAGATTTCGCGCGATTACATGGGCGCGGACCCCTTTGTGATGTATCTGGGCGACAATCTGCTCTCCGGCGGCATCCGCAACTTCGTAGACGAGTTCTCGAAGGGCAAGTTCGATGCGCAGATCCTGCTCACGCGCGTCAAGAACCCGTGGGAGTTCGGCGTGGCCGAATTGAGCGGCGATCGCGTCGTCGGTCTCGAAGAAAAGCCGAAGCAGCCCAAGAGCGACTATGCGTTGGTGGGCGTCTACATGTTCACACCGCGCATCTTTGAAGCCACCGACAAGATCAAGCCGAGCAAGCGAGGTGAGTTGGAGATCACCGACGCCATCCAGTATCTGATCGAACACAAGTTTCACGTGCAGTCGCACATCGTGGAAGGTTGGTGGAAGGACACCGGCAAGCTCGAGGACATGCTCGACGCCAACCGCATGGTGCTGACGGGCATGGCCACGCGCGTGGAATCACGCCAGCTCGAGGATTCGGAATTTCACGGCCACGTGCACCTCGATGACGATGTGGAGGTCAAGCGCAGTGTGCTGCGCGGGCCGTGCATCATCGGCAAGGGGTCGAAAATCATCGATGCCTACATCGGTCCTTTCACTTCGATCGGCGCGGGTTCGCACGTGGAAAACAGCGAGATCGAGAACAGCATTCTGCTGGAGAACTGCCGCGTCGAGAACATCGGGAGCCGCATGAGCGACAGCCTGATCGGGCGCAATGTGATCGTGCGCCGCGGTTCGCGCCCGCCGCGCGCGTACCGCCTCATGGTGGGGGACAACAGCGAGATCACGGTGTTGTGAGCAAGCCGCCCGTCATGGACGTGAAAGTGATGCTGCGCGAGCGCGCGGACCTGTTCATGCGCGTGGGCGAGATTGCCCCCGCGGTCGAGCAGGCCGCCGGCGCGTGCATCCAGGCGCTGCAGACCGGTGGCACCCTGTGGACGTGCGGCAACGGCGGCAGCGCTGCCGAGGCCCAGCACTTTGCCGCCGAACTGGTGGGTCGTTACAAGCGTGAGCGCGCGGCGTTGCGCGCCGTGTGTCTCAGCGATAACATCGCCACCCTCACCTCGGTGTCCAATGATTACGAATTCGCCGACGTTTTTGCGCGTCAGATCCGGGGCATGGCGAAGCGCGGTGATGTGCTCCTCGCCTTTACCACCAGCGGGAACTCCGAGAACGTGCTGCGCGCGTGCGCGACGGCGCGCGAGAACGGTGTCGCGGTGGTGGCTTTGACCGGCAGGAGCGGCGGGCGCGTGGCCGGCGCATGCGACATCGCGATCCGCGTTCCCGACGCGGACACGCCGCTCATCCAGGAAGTCCATCTGGCGGTCGTGCACGTACTGTGTGATCTGATCGAGGCCGCCTTCGCCACGCCGGACGGGCGTTAGCGGGCGGGGACGTCGTGCGCGTCCTGTTCCTCAACAAGTACACCGCGGGCGGGCCGAGCAGCCGTTACCGCGTCCTGCAGTTTCTTCCGTATCTCGACGGGCGCGGCATTCAATACAACGTCCACGCACTCCACGACGATCATTATCTCGCGTCGCGCTACTCCGGGGCCGGCACCTCGCCGCTGTATCTGGCGCGACGAACCATGTCGCGGCTGTCGGTGCTCGCGACCGCGTCCGATTACGATCTCGTTTTCATTCAGAAGGAAATGTTGCCGCACTTCATCGACCTGCCGGAGTGGTTTCTGTGGCGCAGCGGGGTCCGGTACGTGGTCGATCTGGATGACGCGATCCACCTCATGTACGCACGCGCCGGAGGATGGAAGCGTCCGCTGCGCAAGAAGATCGAGCGCGTGCTGTCGCACGCGAGCCTGGTACTGGCGGGGAACCGCTACCTCGAAGCCTACGCGCAGCGCCATGCCGAACACGTCCTCTACTTTCCCACCGTGGTCGACACGGTCAAATTTCATCCGCGCGTGGGTGGGGTGGCGCGCGACAGCTCGGCTGCAGGAGATGTCGTTGTGGGCTGGATGGGAACGCCCGAGACCGTGAAATACCTCGAGACCGTGCTGCCGGCGCTGGGAGAGGCCGCAGCGAGCACGCGGCTGTCGCTCTTCGTTGTGGGCGCGAAAACCCGTGAGCTGAATGGCATGAGCTGGCGCGCAAAGTCGTGGTCGGAAGCGGAGGAAGCCGACGATCTGCGCGCCATGGACATCGGGCTCATGCCGCTCGCCGACGACGAATGGTCGAAGGGGAAGTGCGCTCTCAAGTTACTTCAATACATGAGCGCCGGTGTGGCGTCGGTGACCTCGCACGCGGCCAGCGCGCCCGAATTCGTGCGTGATGGTGAGAATGCATGCTTCGCTACCAGCGAGGCGGAGTGGCGCGATCGCCTGGTTGCCCTCGCGCAGTCATGGGATCAGCGCGCTGAAATGGGGCGCCGCGCGCGCGCCACGGTGGAGGCGGACTACAGTTTGCGTGTGTGGGGCCCGCGCTTCGTCGATGCCCTGGAATGGGCCGCCGCTGGCGGGCAGACGCGGTTGCCGTGGGCGCGGACATGAACGACCTGCGCTCCTCGACCATTCTCCTCCTGGTGACCGAAGACTGGTATTTCTGGTCGCACCGCTTGCCGCTCGCGCGCGCGGCGCGCGACGCCGGTGCGCATGTCATCATCGCTACCCGCGTGGAGAAGCTGCGCGCGGCGATCGAGAAGGAGGGTTTTGAGCTGGTGGAGCTGCCCTGGCGGCGGCGGTCGAATCATCTCTGGAATGAAATGCGCGCGCTGATCGCGATCGTTGCACTGTACCGGCGCAAGCGCCCCGACGTTGTCCATCATGTCGCGATCAAGCCGGTTGTCTACGGTGGCATCGCCACGCGCCTGGCCGGCGCGCGCTCGCAGGTGAACGCCATCGCGGGACTGGGTTACCTGGAAACGTCGCGGCAACTGCGTGCACGCATCCTGCGCGGCGTCTTCAACGCCGTGCTGCGCTTTGCATGGAGCGGGCCGCGTGTGCACGTCATCGTGCAGAATCCCGACGACTTCGAGGCGCTCGCGCGCACGCGTCTGCTTGCGGCCTCGCACATCCACATGATTCGGGGCTCGGGCGTCGACGTGGAGCACTTTGCGCCGTCGCCGGAGCCGGCATCGCCGCCGGTGCGCGTCGTCTTTGCCGGCCGGCTGCTGTGGTCGAAGGGGGTGCGCGAGCTGGTAGAGGCGGCGCGCGAGCTCAAAACGCGCCGCGTTCCGGTGGAAGTGATACTGGCCGGCAGCCCCGATCCGGAGAATCCGGAATCCATTCCTGACCCAACGCTGGGTGGCTGGGTGCGCGACGGCCTGGTGAAGCACGTACCGTGGAGTGACGACATGGTTGCGGTGTGGCGCAGCGCGCACGTTGCGGTGCTGCCGAGCTATCGCGAAGGATTGCCCAGGGCGCTACTGGAGGCGGCGGCGTGCGCGCGTCCCATCATCGCCACGGATGTACCCGGATGCCGTGAGATCGCGCGTGAGGGCATCAACGCGCTGTTGGTTCCGCCGCGCGACGCGGGGGCGCTTGTCGCGGCCATCGCCAGGCTCGCCGGGGACGCGGCGCTGCGGGCGCGTTTCGGAGCCGCCGGCCGCGCGCTGGTTGTCAACGAGTACGCCGAGTCGATTGTGGTGCGTGAGACACTCGCTCTCTATCGATCCTTGTGCGCCTCCGAGGCGGTGTCGTCGTGAGCAAACGCTTCGTGGTGACGGGCGCCTCCGGTTTCATCGGTAGAAGATTGTGCGAGGCGTTGCGCAGCGAGGGGCGCGTGGTTGCGCTCGTGCGCGACCCGGCGCAGGCCGGACCCTGGGACGAAGCGTTGGTGTGCGACATCGGGCGCGACGAAATCGAGCCGGGCAGTTTTGCGGGCGCCGACGTGGTCTTCCACCTCGCCGGCCGCGCGCACGCGGTGGCGGAACGCGCGGCGGACGTCTCGCTCTACACCCGCGTCAATGTGGACGGGACGCGCCGGGTCGCCGAGGCGGCGCGGGCCGCAGGCGCACCTCGACTCGTCTTCGCCAGCAGCGTGAAAGCGATACGCGAAGACGACGACGACGAAACGCTCTCGCCTTACGGCCAATCCAAACGCGAAGCGGAGGACATCGTGTTGAACAGCGGCGTCGCCGGGGCGGTGGTGCTGCGCCTCGCGCTGGTGTACGGACCGGGTGTCGAGGGAAACCTGGGCGGCATGCTGCGCGCGATTCGTTCCTATCGATTCCCGCCGCCGCCGCCGCTTCCGAACCGGCGCGCCATGGTGCACGTGGACGATGTGGTGCGCGCAATGATCGCCGCCGGCGACAGCGCGGCAGCGGTGGGCAAGCGTATCGTGATCGGCGACGGTGTCGAGTACTCGACGCGCGACATATACGACGCGATGAACCATGCCCTCGACCGCCCCGTGCCCACCTGGTCGCTGCCGCTCGCGGGTTGGCGCGCGCTGGCGCTGGCCGGCGATGCCATGGGAGCAGTCCTGCGCCGCCGTGCACCCTTCGACAGCGACGCATACCGCAAGCTGTTCGGTTCCGCGTGGTACGAGCCCGGCGATATGCGTTCCTGCCTTGGCGTGGTACCCCGGCTCACGCTGGAGGACGCGCTGGCCGGCATGGTGGCGGGCCGATAAATCGCCTTGCCGGGGTCGGGAGCTGCAGCCTATTCTCTGGCAACCACTTTTGCTCGTTGCTTCATGATGATTGTGCTGGCATTTACGGCGGCCTTCGGCCTGTCGTACCTCGGTACGAGGCTTCTCCTGCGCCACGCGGCGCCGGGGGCGTTTGCCGACATTCCCAACGCCCGCAGCTCCCACGACCGGCCCAAGCCACGCTTCGGCGGGATTGCCATCGTCGGCGCCTTCGTGGCCACGTTCGCGCTGCTGAGCGTCTTCGAGCCCGCAGCCCGCTCGTTCGTTCCTCTCGCCATCGGGGCCATCATTCTGTTTGCCGCCGGCATTGCCGATGACTGGAAGGGCCTGACGGTCGGCGCGCGTCTCGCCGTTCAGTGCGCGGCTGCGGCGGTTGCCATTGCCACCGGAACCCTGCTCGACCACGTGACGTTTCCCGGCGCGCACACCATCGAGCTGGGTTGGTTCGCGTATCCGCTCACGCTTTTCATCTTCGTCGCCAGCATCAATTTCTACAACTTTGTCGACGGTATTGACGGCCTCGCTGCGGGCGGGGCGTTCATCGCGGGCGGTTTTTTCGCAGCCATCGCCCTGATGCTGCAGCAACCCGCGCTGGCGGCGGTGGCCGCGATTGCATCGGCCAGCGCGCTGGGGTTCCTGCAGTACAATTTTCCTCCCTCGCGTTTGTTCATGGGCGACGGTGGCAGCACCTTTTTCGGGTACATCTTCGCGGGGCTTGCCATCGCCGGCGCGCGCGCCGAACCGGGTATTCCGATTTTTATTCCGCTGATCCTGCTCTCTTCGCTGTACGTGGACGCCGCGCTGACCATCGTGCGCCGGCTATCACGCGGCGAGAAGGTGTTTCAACCGCATCGTACTCACTACTACCAGCGCCTCCTGCAGCTTGGCTTCAACCACAAGCAGGTGACGCTGGTCGAGTACCTCGTCATGGCACTGTTGGGGGTGAGCGCCCTCCTCTATGTGCGCGCAGGCGGATTATTTGCGCCGTTCGTACTGGCGGCGTGGCTCACGTTGTTCACGCTCGCCATCCTGAAGATCGGCGCCCTCGAGCGCGGCGACCGCATGTTCTGGGAGCGCCGCACCATGTTGCTGATCACGGCGGATACGTTGGCCATCGTCGCCGCGTATCTGGGCGCGTATTTTCTGCGCATGAACTTCCACTTCACCGAGCCCGAGGGGAAGGCGGTGCTGCGCGCACTTCCGATCGTGCTCGTGGTGCGCAGCGCCTGCTTCTTCAAGTACGGCCTGTACCGGAGCATGTGGCGCTATACCGGCGTTTCCGATGTGATTCGCGTGATCAAGGCCGTGACCGCGGGCTCCGCCGTGATCCTTGCTTCCGTGGTGCTGTTGTACCGCTTCATCGCTTTTCCGCGCACGCTGTTCGTCATCGAATTCTTCCTGCTCATCCTTTTTGTGCTGGGCGCGCGGTTCTCGACGCGCCTCTTCCATGAGATCGGTCGTGAGCCGCAGGGAAGTGCCCTGCGCCGCTACGGCATCATCGGCGCCGGTGACGCGGGGGAGCGCGCGCTGCGCGAGCTGCGCGCCGCCGGGCCGACCTCCGCGGTTGCGTGCTTCATCGACGACGACCCGCGCCGCGTGGGATTGATGGTGCATGGCGTTCCCATCGAAGGACCCGGCGCGCGACTGGCTGAGATTGCAAAGCGGCACCGACTGCACGCGCTGGTGTACGCGCAACCCGATCACGATGAATCGATCGCGGCGGCGTGGGTGGCGCGCGCGCACGAGGCCTCCGTGCCGCTGGAGCGCGTGCCGGGTGGAGCCGATGTGATCGAAGAGCCGCACGCAATCATGCTCGACCGCGTCGTGCGTGCCCTGGGACGTCCCGAACTCTCGCCATCCGCGCGCGCGCAAACGTCGCTGCGCGGGCGTCGCGTGCTGGTGACCCACGGCGGCGAGCGCATCGGCGCCTCGCTGCTCACGGCGTTGCGCCAGCTCGGCGCGGTGCCGGTGATGCATTTTGACGGTGCGCGCGAGCGCGCGCTGGCCGATGTGCACAGCGTGGGAACCTGCGCCGGGTCACTGCTGGCCGACGCGGACGCGCTGGTCGCGATGGCCATGCCCGACGTGGTTCTGCACGCGGTCACCGTGGAACCGGTGGGCGGTCTCAACGACCGCGCCTTCGCGTGGGAGCATCTGGTGCGCGAGACCGCCATGCTGGCCCAGGCCGTGTGGAAGCGGCCAGGGTGTCGCCTGGTCATCGCGGCGCACTGGGGGCACGTGCGCGCGGCGGAATCGGTGTCGCACATGGCGGCGCTCATGGAAGCGGTGGTGCTGAACCGCGCCGGCGCGGAGCCGGCGGCCATCGTGCGGCTGCCGCGGGTTCTTACCGCGCCGCAGATAGAGAACGCCCGCGCCACCACCTCGCGCGTCGGCTTCGATCTGGTTGAGAACGAGGCGGCGAACCTGGTGATCGAGATTGCCGCCGGAGCATTCCGCGGCATCTACGTGCCGGCGCCGCAGCCGGAGTTCGGGCTCGCCGCAGCACGCGAGGCCGCGCTCGCCTGGCACGCCGACGGTGCGGCCGACGTTACATCACGACGCGCCGCCCCCGCCGCGAGCACGGTGGTATTTCCTCCCGAACATCTCGATGAATGTGGCGTGGACGGCGGGCGTCGGGTGCTGAGTCCCCTGTTTCCCGCAGCGGATCCGTTTCGACACGGAGTGATGTCGGGCATGCTCGACCCCGGAGCGGTCGAGCGCGACGAGTGGGTGCGCGCGGTGGAGAGCCTGTTACGCCATCGCGCACTGTCGGGGGCGGAGCCTGACCGCACGATATGAAACAGCTCTACCACATTTTCACGTCGATGCGTCCCCACCAGTGGACCAAGAATCTGGTGGTATTCGCCGGACTGATCTTCTCGCGCAACTTTCATCAGCAGGCGCTGCTCCTGCGCAGCGTGGAAGCGTTCATCGTTTTCTGCCTGCTTTCCGGTGTCATTTATATCGTCAATGACATCGCGGATCTCGAGAAAGACCGGCTGCATCCGACCAAGAAGAACCGGCCGCTACCGTCGGGGAGGCTGGCCGTGCCGGTTGCGTTCTCGGCGGCGCTGGTGTGCGCGTCGCTGGGCCTGTTTCTGTCGTGGCGGTTGGGAAGCGGTTTTCTCACCGTGGCATCGGTTTTTCTCGCGCTCAACCTGCTCTATTCGTTTCTGCTCAAGCGTATCGTGCTGCTCGACGTGGTAAGCATCTCGCTGTCCTTTGTGCTGCGCGCCATTGCGGGCGTCGAAGCACTGCGCGACGTGGAACCTTCGATCGCGATTTCGCCCTGGCTCCTCATCTGCACGTTGTTCCTCTCGCTCTTTCTGGCCTTTTGCAAGCGCCGTTACGAGCTCACCAGTCTCGAGAACGCCGTGGGGCATCGTGAGTCATTGCAGGATTACTCTCCCATCCTGCTCGATCAACTGGTGGGAATGACGGCAGGCGGTTCGGTCATCGCCTACGCGATCTACACCATATGGCCGGAGACGGTGGAAAAATTCGGTACTACCAACCTGGTGTACACGGTGCCGCTGGTCCTGATCGGGGTCATGCGTTACCTGTACCTCGTCTACAACAAGCAGAAGGGTGGGTCGCCGTCCGATCTGCTCCTGCAGGAACGATTTCTGCTGGTGGACGTGATGGCCTGGGTCGTGCTCGTGATTGCGATCATAGGCGGCTTTTAATATACTTGTTGTCTCGCGGCCCGGCCGCGCGAACTCAAATCGGATTCGATCCTTCCCGGCGCGGAGTACAAAACACACATGGCATCCAAAGTTTCAGTCATTTTCACGCGTCCCGAAACCGTCGTCCAGGACTACCGTCGCGTAATGGAGCTCGCCTCCTGGAATGAGCACCTGCACGGTGACCGTGACCTCCTGCTCAAGCTCAATCTGAGCTGGACCAAGTATTTCCCGTCGTGTTCGAGCCAGCCGTGGCAGGTGGAAGGCGTAGTCAAGACTCTCCTCGACGGCGGCTATCCGGCTTCCAGGTTGATTCCGATCGAAAACAAGACCGTGGTCACCAATCCCATCCAGGGAGCGAAGGCCAATGCATGGCAGCCTGTGCTCGATCAGTACGGCCTCAAGTTTCAGCCGCTCACCCAGGTGGAGTGGAAGGTCTACCGCTTCAAATCGCCGCTCCTGAAACTCAATCACATTTTCCCGGAAGGCATCGAGATTCCGGCGATCTATCCGGGACGCGACATCCTCCATCTGCCCACCGTGAAAACGCACGGGCATTCGATCACGACGGGTGCCGTGAAAAATGCATTCGGCGGGCTCCTGAAAGAAGTGCGGCACTACGCGCACAAGCACATTCACGAAGTGCTCGTCGATCTGCTGATGATGCAGCGTGAGCTGCACCCGAATGTGTTCGCCGTGATGGACGGCACCGTTGCCGGCGACGGCGCCGGACCGCGCACCATGATTCCGCGCGTCAAGAACGTGCTCCTGGCATCCTCGGACTCGGTGGCCATCGACGCGGTGGCGGCAAAGCTCATGGGTTTCGAACCGATGGAGATTCCGTACCTGCGCATGGCGACGGAAATGGGCCTGGGCGAGGCGCGCATCCGGCACATCGAGCTCGCCGGCGATGCCATCGACAACGTGAACTTCGGTTTCCAGACGCGAAAGAGTCTCGTCATCTGGGGCGATCAACTGATCCGCCTCGGGCCGCTGCGCTTTGCGGAGCGCTTGCTCCTGCACTCGCCGCTGGTGGTGTGGGCGCCGTTCGCGTCCAATGTGTATCACGACTGGATGTGGTACCCGACCGTCGGGAAGAGCCGCATCCGCGAGTTCTCGCGCACGGAATGGGGAAGCCTGTTCCGTGAGTACGCGAAGCGGTGAGTCCTCGCTCGGGTCCCCGCGTTCATCGCGTGCATGACGCGGCGGCCAAAGCCGCCGCGGAACCAACCGGCATTTCCACACGCCTCAGTGTCACCACCCGCGCCAAGGTCAACCTCTCGCTCGAAGTGATTCGCCGCCGCAACGACGGCTATCACGAAATCGAAACGATTTTTCAGTGCATCGATCTCGCCGACACCATCGAGGTTGAGTTCACCTCCGATGCGCGCATCGAAATCGAGTGCAGCGCACGCGACATTCCCACCGACGAACGCAACCTCTGTCACCGGGCCGTGGTGGCCATGCGCCCCCTCGCGGGGCCGTCGCTAGGTGCGCGCATGCGCATCGAAAAGCGTATTCCGAGCGGCGCCGGACTGGGTGGCGGCAGCAGCAATGCGGCGGGAATTCTTCTGGCCGTGGGCCGCGCGTTGCGCCTGGAAGTGCCCGGAGAGAAGCTCGAACGGGTGGCCGCCGCCCTGGGCAGCGACGTGCCGTTTTTTCTTCACGGCGGGACCATGCTGGGGCGGGGGAGGGGGGAAGTTTTGACCCCTATGGAACCTCTCAAGCGGGGCTTCTTCGTCGTTGTAAAGCCGGAAGTAAGCATCTCGACCGCCTGGACTTATTCACAACCGAGTTTTGGGTTGACATCCCATAGACCCAGACTTAACCTGAGGGCTGCTAATTCCGTCTTGGCAAGGTTTCCTCGGAGCGCATTGCCCTTTCGGAATGCGTTGGAAGCGGCTGTCGTACCTGCATATCCGGCCGTCGCTCGAGTCCTGGAAGAGCTGCTCTCCGAACAGCCTTGTTTTGCGTCCATGACGGGGAGCGGATCTGCGGTTTACGCGATCTTCACATATGAAGATCACGCCGTTGAAGTTGCCCGACGTTTCGCGCACAGGGGCCTGTTTGCCTCCGTCGCGAGACCAGCGAGACAGGCCATTGAAATCCGATAGCGGTCCCGAACCAGTTCCGCCCGGATTCGCCTGCGAAGAAGGGTGACGATGAAGATCGACATCACTGAAGTACGAGTTTCTCTTCGAGAGGACGCAAAACTCAAGGCATTCGCAAGCATCACGCTGGCGGACTGTTTTGTGATCCGGGGCCTCAAGATCATCGAGGGAAAGACCGGGACGTTCGTGGCCATGCCGAGTCGCCGCCGCAAGGACGGCGAGTATCAGGACATCGCCCACCCGATCAACAATGAGGCCCGCGCTGAGATGGAACGCATCATTCTCGACGAGTATCGGAAAGAACGAGAGCGGGCGAAGGTGACGGCGGATTCGTCGCACTTCTCCGATCGCCGCTGACAACGCGGCGCGCGCGCCCGCACTGACTGGAAAGCCAGAGCGGATTTCCCCTCCACTTTTTTCCTGGGGCGTCGACAAGCGGCAAGTCACTGGGCTTTGGTCCCAGCATCGGGGGTTCGAATCCTCCCGCCCCAACCACGGGTGCGCCCTTCGACGATTAGCTCAATGGAGCCATAATGGACGGACTCAAACTGATGACCGGGAACTCCAATCGGGTGCTCGCGGAAAAAGTCGCCGAGCAGCTCGGGGTTCCCCTGTGCGATGTGACGCTCGGTCGTTTTGCCGACGGCGAGATTGAGTGCAAGATCAATGAGAACGTTCGCGGCGTGGACATCTTCATCATTCAGTCCACGCAACCGCCGGCGGAGAACCTGTTCGAGTTGTTGATCCTGCTGGATGCATGTTTCCTCGCCTCGGCCGAGCGCATCACAGTGGTGACGCCGTATTACGGATACGCCCGCCAGGACCGCAAGGACCAGCCGCGCGTGCCGATCACGGCCAAGCTGGTGGCGAAACTGCTCGAAGTGGCGGGGACCAACCGCATCCTCACCATGGATCTGCACTCGACGCAGATACAGGGCTTTTTCGACATCCAGGCTGACAATCTTTTCGCGGCCCCGGTGATCCTGGACTACATCAAGCACATGGATCATCGCAACCTCATGATCGTGTCGCCGGACATCGGCTCCACGAAAGTGGGACGCGCGTTTGCGAAGCGGCTCAACGTCGACCTGGCGATCGTCGACAAGCGCCGCAGCGAGAAGGACAATGTCGAGGTCATGAACGTGATCGGTGACGTGAAGGGTCGCGACGTCATTATTCTGGATGACATGATCACCACCGGCGGAACGCTTGTGAAAGCAGCGCGCGCCGTGCAGGAGAAGGGCGCCAATTCAGTGATGGCATGCGCAACGCACGCGGTCTTCGCGGGCGATGCGTGCAAGCTCATCATGGAGTCGCCCATCCGCGAAGTGGTCGTGACCAACACAGTTCCGTTTAACCGCTTCGGCGAGTGCCCGAAGGTGAAGATGCTCGACGTGTCGGGCTTGATCGCGGAAGCGATCAAACGCATTCATTACAACGAGTCTGTCAGCACTTTGTTCGTGTAGCAGGAGTGGCGTCCCCGGGGTGGGGGTGCTCGTGATTCCGGCGCGGAGCCGGTTCTCAAACCAAAAGGGTGATCAGCATGGAACGTTTTCCGCTTAGTTCAGAGCCGCGCGATGGCGCGGGCAAGGGTGTGGCGCGCAAGCTGCGCAGTCAGGGTCGTCTTCCGGCCGTTCTGTACGGGAAGAGCGACAAGCCCGTCGGCATTTCGGTTCCCGAAGTCGAGGTGAAGGGCATTCTGCGCAAGCACGCGGAAAGCGCCATCGTCGACCTGACGCTGGGCGGCGCCACCGTGAACGCCATCGTGCGCGACGTGCAGCGCCATCCGGCGAGCGGAAAGCTCGTGCACATCGACCTCCAGCGCATTCGACTCGACGAGAAGCTGCGCGTGGAAATTCACGTCCATGTCACCGGCACGCCGTTCGGAGTCAAGGACCAGGGCGGCATTCTCGAGCACGGCGCGCGCAGCGTGAACGTCATGGTGCTGCCGACGCAGATCCCGAACGCGATCGAGATCGACGCCAGCGGACTTCACATTCACCACTCGGTGAAGATCAAGGACATCGCGGCGGCGTATCCCCAGGTTGAGTTCCTCGACGACGAGGAAACCACGCTCGCGACGGTGATTCCGCCGACGGTGGAAGCGACTCCGGTGCCGGGTGCAGCCGTCGAAGGTGCTGCGGCAGCCGAGCCGGAACTCATTCGCAAGCCGGGAGCGGAGGCCGAAGGTGCCGAAGAGGGCAAGGCGGCTGCCGGCGGCGACAAGAAGAAGGAAGACAAGAAGTAATAGCGCTGCCGACCTGGCGCTATGTGAAAGGCCCTGCGGCGTGCAATACCGTCGCAGGGCTTTTTCTTTTTGTTGCCCGGCGTGTGCCGCGTAATATCACGTTCAACCCATGCCACTCGAATTCATTATCGCCGGACTCGGTAATCCCGGACCCCGTTACGATCGCACGCGGCACAATCTCGGCTTCCGCGTGCTGGAGGCTCTGGCAACCGCGCGCCGCGGGCGCTGGAGCGAGCCCGCGCGCAGGATGCGCACGGCGTCGATACGGCTGCGCGACGCGCACGGTCTACTGGTCGAGCCGCTCACGTACATGAACCTCTCCGGTGACGCGCTGGCGCCGCTGGTGTTGTCCGAGCAGCTGCCGGCGTCGCGGCTGCTGGTCGTGTGCGACGACATTGCGCTGCCCCTTGGCCAGATCCGCCTGCGCCCCTCGGGTTCCGATGGCGGACACAACGGCCTGAAATCCATCATCGAGCGCTTGAATACGCTCGATTTCCCGCGATTGCGCATGGGCTGCGGCCCGGTGCCGCCGCGGGTGGATGCCGCCGAATTCGTTCTCGCCGAGTTCCTGCCCGAAGAAGAGGAGGCGGTGGAGGCCATGGTCAAGGAATCCGTCGCCTGCTGCGAGTCCTGGCTCTTTGACGGGGTTGCCAAAGCCATGAGCAGGTTCAACGCAAAGAAGGAGCCGCCCGCCGCGGAATGAAGTCCCCGATACGACCCTGGCTCCCGTGCGCCGGGCCCGGCGCTGTTGCGGGTATCGCATTCCGGTCACGGCCGCACCGCCACCCTGGCCGGTTGACTCCCGGTCGGTAATCCCCTATAGTCACCCCCGGTTAGTTTCCATACTTAATCCACGCCGAAAACTTCTCTACCCATCTGCCGGCTACGCCGCTGCCGTTGGGTCTTTAGTCCACAGGGAGGTATCCATGAGGAGTTACGAGTGCGCCGTGGTGTTGCATCCGGCCGTCGGTGAAGACGGTCAGAAGACAAGCACGGCCAAATACGTTGATATTATTTCCCGCTCCGGCGGGGAGATCACGCGCGTCGAGACGTGGGGCAAACGCCGTCTCTCGTACGAGATCCTGAAGCAGGCCGAAGGCACTTACTACTTTTACAAGTTCCGCGGTGCCAACACGCTCGTTGACGAGCTCGGTCGTCAGCTGCGCATCGACGAACAGGTGATCCGTCACATGATCGTGCGCGACGAGCAGGCCGAGGGTAACGAGGCCAAGTTGGATCCGGCAAACATCGAGATCTCACACCGCGCACCGGAGCGCGAGATGCGTGAGGAGGTGGAGCACCGTGGCGAGAGGTTCGAAAGGTTCGAAAGACACGAAAGGGAAGAAAGGCGATAAGCGGGAGAAACGCGAGAAGCGCCCGCTCCGCAAGAAGAAGTGCAAGTTCTGTCTCGATCGCGTGACGTTCCTTGATTACAAGGACGAGCGCCGTCTGCGCCGGTTCATGACCGATCGCGGTAAGATCGCACCGCGGCGCATCACCGGAACCTGCGCAAAACACCAGCGCATGCTTGCCATGGCGGTCAAACGCGCGCGTCTGATCGCGCTCGTGCCGTACGTGCGCGAGTATTACCGCTAGGCGCGGAGAAAGGTTAGAGAATCATGGAAGTCATTCTGCTCGACAGTGTGCACAAGCTGGGCAGTCGCGGTCAGACCGTGAAAGTGAAGCCCGGTTTTGCGCGCAATTATCTCTTCCCGCGCAGGCTTGCGCTCCCGGCCACCGATGGGAACAAGAAGGTGTTCCAGGAGAACGAGCGCCATCTGATCAAGAAGGACATCGAGCTCGCATCGGCGGCGCGTGCGAGTGCCGCGAAGCTCGGTGACCTCGCGGTATCGATCACCGTGCAGGTGGGCGACGAGGACAAGATGTATGGCTCGGTAACGAGTCTCGACATCGTGCGCAAGCTCCAGGAGCAGGGCCACGAAGTCGACCGTCGGGAGTTGATGCTCGAGGAGCCCATCAAGGCGCTCGGCGATTACACCATCGACCTGCGTTTGCACCGCGAGGTGACGACGCCGGTCAGGGTCCAGGTGGTCAAGGAGTAGCGACGTGCTCGTCGTGATCATGGCCGGTGGTGTGGGGGAGCGGTTCTGGCCCTCCAGCCGCCGCCTGCGGCCCAAGCAACTGCTCGACCTCACCGGTCGTGGCAGCATGCTGCGCCTGACCATCGATCGTATCGGTGATCTGGCGAGGCCGGACGAGATCTTTGTCTACACCAACCGTGAGCAGCGCGATGCCGTGCTCGCCGATGTGCGCGGGCTTCTTCCCGAAGCCAACGTGATCGGCGAGCCGGAAATGCGCAACACCGCGCCGACCATCGGGCTGGCAGCGGTGGTGGCACATAGCCGGCACGGTCACGGCACCATGCTCGTGCTCCCGGCCGACCACCTGGTGGAGCCGGTGGCGCGTTTTCGCGAGTTGGTGCGCGCGGGCGAGAAATTCGTCGCCGCGCACCGCGAACTGCTTACGTTCGGTATCGTCCCCACCCGCCCCGAGACCGGATACGGTTACATTCGCTCCGGCGACGAGCTCGCCCGGGAAGGCAACGCGAGTGTTCTGCGCGCCCGGTCGTTCCTCGAGAAACCGTCACCGGAGCGCGCGCGCGCGCTGGTGGCGGAAGGCTGTTTCTGGAACAGCGGCATGTTCATGTGGAGGACTGACACGCTCCTCGACGGCCTCGCGCGCCACCAGCCGGATCTGTATGCCGTTCTGGAACGTATTGCCGCCGCGGTCGGAACGCAGCCTCTGGACCAGGTGTTGAATGAGGAGTACCGCCGCGCTCCGGCTATTTCCGTCGACTACGGTTTGATGGAGAAGGCGGAGAACGTGGCGGTCATGGGCGCCGATTTTTCCTGGAACGATGTGGGCAGCTGGGAATTCATCCGCGATATCGAGCCGGCGGATGCGGACGGCAACGTGCTGGTCGGCGAGCACGTGACGATCGACGCCAACGGCAACACCGTGGTCTCCCGCGACCGGCTGGTGGGCTTGATCGGCGTTGAAAATGTGGTCGTAGTGGACGCCGGCGACGCCATTCTCGTGTGCCGGCGCGATCGCGCGCAGGATGTGCGCAAAGTGGTCGCCGAGCTCAAGCGGCGGGGACGAAACGATCTGGTTTGAGACGGAGGTTCTTCGAGATGAGAAAGACCCTGGTTATAGCGATGGCACTGGTTCTCTTCATCGCTGCTGGCTGTGCGAAAAAGGCCGAGAATTTGAGCGAGAAGGTGCCGGCGGACAAGCTGGTTGGCGAAGTTGACGACTGGCAGCTGTCGAGAGACAGGCTCGAGGAAGCCGTTCGCCGGCTGCCCGACGAGCAACGCCAGAAGTACTCCACTCCCGACGGCATGGCGATACTCGCGCAGCGCATGATGCAGGAGCAGCTGGCGTACCGCGAGGCGCTGAAGATGGGCCTGGCCAAGCGCGAGGACGTTGCCCGGCAGATCGAGGCGGCCACGCGCGACATCCTCGTTTCCAGGTACGTCGAGGAAGTTGTGGAT
>CAZULB010000042.1:0-15156 GCA_964621155.1 uncultured bacterium
AATTTGGTGGGCGTACACGCGCACTCTTGGGGCCGCACCGAACCAGCTCAAAAAAAGAGCCCCGGGATTCACTCCCGGGGCTCTTTCCAAACACGTAACTGATTGCCTTACTTCAGCATGACCATTTTCTTGGTCTGGCTGAACTTGCCCGCTTCGAGGCGGTAGAAGTACACGCCCGAGCTCACCGTGGCACCGGCGTTGTCGCGGCCGTCCCAGGTGACGCTGTGCGTGCCGACTTCCTTCACACCATTCTCGAGCATGCGCACCAGACGACCGTTCACGTCGTAGACCGCGAGCTTGACGCTCTGCCTCGAATCCAGCGAGAAGCGGATCGCTGTCTGCGGGTTGAACGGATTGGGCGAGTTCTGCTCGAGGCGCGACGTCGCGTTGGGCATGGTGAGCGACTGGATCGGCGAAACGAATTCGCCTTCCGCGTCGGTCACACCGAGCATGTAGCGATACGACTTGCCCGGAACCACGCTGTCATCGACATAGCTGAACGTCGACTTGCCGTTCATCGCAAACGACGCCAGTTCGTTCAGGCTGCCGAAGCCCTCGCCACGATAGACGCGCACGAGAACGTTGGGGAACGTCGACTCGAAGCGCGCACTGAGCTCGGCACCGCGATCGGTCGCGCGCGCACCGAACGACGAGATGGCAACCGCGACCGGGCACTGGATGGTCCAACCGATGTCGGTGAACAGATCGGTGGCGAGGCCACGCGTATGGTTGGGCGCGGTGTAGGACGGCTCCATGATCTGATCCGGCGTGAGCGCGGTGCTCCAGTGCGAGAATGTCGAACCGGGAGCCACCGTGGAAGGAGCGTAAAGCTGCACGTGCGTGCCCGTCTTGCCCGCGCTCAACACGACGCTCGCCGCCTGCACGTTGGGGCCAACCCAGTGCAGATTGGTGACCGTCTTCATGGCCGTCACGCGCTGCGCGTTGGTCATGGTGGTGAGCGTCGACGGCACGGCGCCGTGGCTCTCGGAGTTGGCCTCGTACACGTCGTCGAACGACAGGAACTCGGCGCCTGTTGACACGTTGATGAATGACGCGAAGCCAAGACCATGGATGATCTCGTGCTCGACAACCGTCACGAAGTCGATGGTATTGACCGGCGCCGCGCTGTCATAACCGTAGTACCAGTTGAACCCGGTCAGACATCCCGCCACCGTACCGATGCTGCTGTTGAACTGGGCGGAAATGTCCGGATTGCCCGGGTCGTTATCGACGCCTGTGATCGCGTTCGCCAGCGCCATCGGATACCAGGTACCCGCCAGCGGCGCGCCCGCAAAGTCGCGCAACACGGACACCGCGCCCGCGGAACCGAGCACCGCGGAGGTGGCGTTGCACGTCAGCGGATTCATCGCCGCATTTACGACGATGGTCACGTTGCTCACCAGACACGCGCCGGCCAGCTCGGCCGCGTACTGGAACGCGTTCAAGCGCGCCTGGCCCAGCGTCGTCGCCGGGTTGCCGCCAACCGGAGCAAACGGTGTGGCATCGTTGAACCCCTCACCGGCGCCGTCGATGTTGTTGATGATGATCGTCGCCGCGCCGGCGTTGGTCGCCATGACGGCCATGCTCACGAGCATGAGAAGAACGAACACTGTGCGCAGATGCTTCATGATCGTCCTCCTTACTTCTGGCTCGCCGTGTTGGCGGCTGTGTTGAGGCCCTGGGCGCACGGTGTGGCTAGTTTGCCATCGACATTGGTGCCAACCATCGCGTTTTCGTAGCGACCCTGCAGATTGACGTAAACGCCCTTCCCGCCGGAGGGGTTGGGCTGTTCGAGCAGACCTTCGTCAGTCGTGCTCAGGCGGCTCGCGAGATCCGCCGGGATGGCGAGCCGGGTGGTGCCAGCCGCCGGATGATCGATGATGGCGCCCGTATTGGGGTCGATGTTGAGAACCAGGCCCTGCGCGGACGGCGTCGTGACGACGGCGTTGGCAACCGCCGGCGACTGGGTGTCGTGAAACGAGCCCAGCAGCGCGATCGCGGGCAGGATCGAAAGCAAAACTAACTTCCGATTCATGGGGATCTCCATGGATTGAGGGTGCAAAACCGTGGCGCCGGACGGGAGTCCGACGGGATACAGAGCAACCCCTATTTTATCATAGCCGCGAGCACCACCGCACCAGCGTTTTTGCCGTAGGGACGGCGCAAACTGCCGCGTGCTACCCCGCGTTTCTCAATGTTGCGCCGGCTTTCTCCGTGTTCCAAGAATAGCCGTGATTTTCTCCCGCGTCGTGTGTCCCACCTTCGACAGCCACACACCTTGCGACCGCCGGAGGTCCACCACACCATGCGTCGAAGTTCTTTGGCCTCACTTTGCGCATTGCTGTGCTGTCTCGCCGCCCGCCCCGCGCCGGCACAGACACCGGCGCTGCAATGGGTAAGAGTATTCCCGGGCAACGGCCTCGAGTATGCGAGCGCGATGGCGCAGCGCTCGACGAAAGTGTGGGTAGGCGGGAGTTTCAGCACCACAATCACGCTGGGCGCGATTCCTCACTCCACTCCGTTCAATTCATTTATCTCCCAATTCAGCTCCGACGGTGTCTACCAGTGGAGCGTCGCCTTCAATGTCGGCGGCGGAGCCCTCATCGCGGTGGGCGTCGATACGGCCGATAACGTCTACATCACGGGTCAGTTTGACGGGACGGTCAATTTCGGCGGCAGCGCGCTGACGTCCGCCGGGAGCTACGACATCTTTCTCGCCAAGTACAATTCTGCCGGTGTGCACCAGTGGAGCAAGAAGTTCGGCGACGTTGCGCAGGACACCGGCCTGGCGCTGGTGGTCGACAACGCGAACAACGTAATCATCGGCGGCAGATTCGCAGGCAGCACTGATTTCGGCGGTGGCGCGCTCGTCACCGCCGGCGGCAATGATGCCTTCATCGCCAAGTTCAACTCAGCCGGGACACACGTGTGGAGCAAGAAATTCGGGGATGCCAGCTCCCAGGAGGTGGACGGACTCGCCAGCGCGAACGGCGATGTGTACGCGACTGGTTCGTTCTTCGGAACCATCAATCTGGGGGGCTCGGCTCTGACCAGCGCAGGTCAGAACGATATCTTTCTGGCGCGTTTCAACTCGGCGGGCACGCACCAGTGGAGCCAGCGCTACGGGGACGCGACCTTTCAGTACGCCATCGACGTCGATACCGATGGGTCGTCGGTGGTTCTGCTCGCGAACCTAACCGGCAGCGCCAATTTTGGCGGCAGCACACTCACCAGCGCCGGCAGCGCCGACATCGCCGTCGCCCGCTTCCTGACCTCGGGCGTGCACACGTGGAGCAAACGCTACGGAGACCAGGACGTGCAGACCGCTGCCGCCGTCGATCTGGCCGGCGGCAACATTTTCCTCACCGGTTGGTTCGAGGGCGGCCTCAATTTCGGCGCGCATCCGTTGAGCGCCGGGGCCAGCCAGAACAACATTTTCGCCGCGAAGCTTTTCGGCGGCGACGGATCTGAAGTCTGGAGCCAGAGCTTCGGAATGAGCGGGGGCTCCGATTTCGGCGCCGATGTGGTGTCGGACGGTTCCCAGTCCTGGTTCGCCGGACGTTTCGACAGAGACGCGAACTTCGGATACAACGGCACTGTCTTCTCGCCGGCGCGCGACGCCGATGCATACCTGCTCAAATTCGGCAATGTCAGCGCCGAGCCCGCGATTCGCGAGGTGGATGACGTGGCCAACGATCAGGGTGGAAAGGTGCGCGTGCGTTGGACCCGCGCGGACTACGACGTAACAACATCGATCCTTCCCATCACGGGCTACGAGATATACCTTCGCGACGATCCGCTCAACCTGAGAGCAACACGCACCGCTGCGGCTGAGACCTGGATCCTCGCGGGTGAGGCACCCGCGCACGGATCGCCCGAGTACTACGCGCTCGCGTTCAGCCAGCAGGACTCCATCGCCGGCGCGGGACACACATCGGTGTACAAGGTGCGCGCGCTGACGGATGACCCGGCCGTGTACTTTGACTCCCCGGCCCGGGGCGGCTTCTCGCTCGACAATCTGGCGCCCGCCGTGCCGCTCAATTTCACCATCGCGGCGGGGACGCTGTCCTGGAGTGCGCCGCCGGACGACGATGTTGCCTACTACAGCGTGTACGGATCGGCCGGCGCCTTCGACGAATCGGCGCAGCTGATCGACTACACCACGAGCACGCGCATGGACGTCGCCGCTCGTGCGTTCGCACACTACTACGTCACCGCCACCGATCGCGCCGGCAACGAAAGCAGCGCGGCAACTCTCGACGGTCCGGGTGCGGGGACGCCGGCGACGCCGCACACACTTTCCGTCTCCGCATATCCCAACCCGTTCAATCCGGCGACGACGATTCGCTACACGGTGCCCACCCCGGGCCATGTGTTCGTCGATGTTTTCAATGTATCGGGCGGAAAGGTGCGCTCTCTCGTCGATGAAGACTCACCGGCCGGCGCTTTCACCGCCCGGTGGGACGGTAGGAACGACGCTGGACAGAGCGCGTCGAGCGGAATCTATTTTGTGCGTGTCGAGCACGCCGGCGCGACACGCGCCTACAAGCTGGTGATGTTGAAATGAACCACCCCATCTTCGCCGTGAGGCACGCGGGAAAAGCTGCGTTGGTCACCGCCTTGTGTGTCGTCGGCGCCGTCGCACCGGCCCGCGCGCTCAACATCGCGCCGCTGTGGGCAAATTCGTACGGCGACGCCAGCACACAGTTTGCGTACGACGTGGCGATCGACAACACGACCGGCCGCGTCGCCATTACCGGCGTGTTTCAGGGCTCCATCAACTTTGGCGGCGGAGTCATGACCAGCGCCGGCAACAACGACGTGTTCATCGCCACGTTCGAGCGCAACGGAACCTTCATCGCGCAGCGCCGCTTCGGCGATGCGGGCGCACAGGTGGGTGTGGCGGTCGACTGGATGACGGATGGCAACCTGGTAACGGCCGGAAACTTCGCGGGCAGCATCGATGTGGGAGGCACCAGCCCGCTGACGAGCTCCGGCGGCAACGACATTTACCTGGTGCGCTACGACTATCGACTCACACACATGAGCAGCAAGAAGTTCGGCGATGCCAGCGCTCAGACTGTTACCGACGTGACCGTCGACGGGACCAACAGCATCATCATGGTCGGCTATTACCAGGGCACGGTGAACTTCGGCGGAAGCAATCTCACCACCGCGGGCGCCAACGACATGTTCGTGGCCAAGTTCAGCGCGGGGCTCGCGCACACGTGGAGCAAGAGCTTCGGCGATGCCGCGGGCAGTCAGTTTGCATCCGGTGGCGACGCCGATGCGGCCGGCAACGTTTATATCTGCGGCTACTATACGGGAACGGTCAATCTCGGCGGCTCGACGTTCACCAGCGCGGGCAGTAACGACATCGTGATCGCCAAGCTCAACTCGGCCGGCACGCACCAGTGGAGCAAGAGCTTTGGCGACGCCAGCAACCAGACCGCGAATCAGATCGCGGCGAACACGCTCGGTGAAACTTATGTCACGGGCTCTTTCGCAGGAACGGTGAACCTGGGCGGCTCCGCACTCACGAGCGCGGGACTCGAAGACATATTCCTCGCCAAGTTCAGCACACTGGGCAGCCACCTGTGGAGCAGCCGCTTCGGCGATGCAACCTCGCAGTTCGGCATTTCGATCGACTGCGACGATAGCGCGGTTTACCTCGGCGGGCAGGCCATGGGAACCACGAACTTCGGGCTGGGCAACCTCACCTCCGCGGGCGGCCGCGACGCATACCTTGCCAAATTCAGCGCAGCCGGAGCCGCCGTGTGGTCGCGGATCTACGGAGACATCAGCGACCAGTATGGCTATGCCGTGGACGTCGGCGCCGGATACGTGGCATTCACCGGCTACTACCTCGGCACCATGGACCTTGGGTTCGGAACGCTGACAGCGGGCGGGTACGATGTATTTCTGCTCCTCGCATCGACCAACCCGCGCGAGCCCGTCATTCAATCCGTGCGCGACGTCCCCAATGACCAGGGCCACAAAGTGCGCGTGCGCTTCCAGCGCTCCGGCCATGATGACGCCACCTCGCCGGATCCGATCCTGCGCTACGAAGCGTACGTGGAGGATCTGACCAACCCGGTGTCGGGCCTTACGCGCAGCGCGGCCGGCGGCGGACCACGCGTATACATGGGCTCGATTCCAGCCCATGCGGAAGCGGCCTACGAGATGATCGTTCCGACCTTCGTGGATTCGACCATTGTCACGGGCGACTTCAACACGCCCGTGTACATCTATGCCGCGCGGGGAGCGCCGACGGCTGTATTCATTGCGGGCCCGGGAGTCGGCTCCTCGATCGACAATCTCGCGCCGGGAATGTCGGCACTTCGCCTCGACGACCATCTTCTGGAATGGAATGCGTCGGCCGCGCCGGACGTCGACTACTATTCGATCTATGGCGCCTCCAGCGCCAACTTTGGAAGCAGCACGCTGATCGACTATACGATCGACACCAACATCGATCTCACCAGCTCGCCGCGCGCGTACTATTTCGTCACCGCCACCGACTTCTCCGGCAACGAAGGAACGCCGGTCATGGTGCGGGTATTGACCGGGCTCGACGAGGGCCCGTCCGCGCGTGTGTTGTCACTCTCCGCGTATCCGAATCCGTTCAATCCTGCCACCACATTGCGCTACACGGTGCCGGCAGCCGGACGCGTGACGATCAACGTATTCGACGCGCGCGGAGGACTCGTGGCGCACATACTGGATGAGGAGAAGCCGGCAGGCGCGTTCACGGCCTCATGGCGGGGCCTGGACGACCGCGGCGGCCGCGCGAGCTCGGGAATCTACTTCGCCCGCATCGAGAGCGCGGGCTCCTCGCGAACCTACAAGATGGTTCTGCTGAAGTAACCCTCGGCCGCGAGAAAAAAAAGCCCCGCGCTGCTCCAGAGCAACGCGGGGCTCGCGGTCCGTGCCCATGGGGCGTGGACGGCTAGCTCTTCCCTCCCGGCTGCTTCACGATGCGCATGTACGGCCTGGGCGCCTGCCAGCCGTCGGGAAACTTCTTCTTCGCATCTTCGTCCGACACCGACGTGACGATGATGACGTCGTCGCCCTGCTTCCAGTTGACCGGCGTCGCCACCGAGTACTTGCTGGTAAGCTGCATCGAATCGATGACGCGCAGCACTTCGTCGAAGTTGCGACCGGTTGTCATCGGATACGAGATCATGAGTTTGATCTTCTTGTCCGGAGCGATCACGAAAACCGTGCGCACGGTCTGGTTGTCCGCCGCCGTGCGTGTCGACGCGCTACCCGTCGCGTTGGGATGAATCATGCCGTAGAGCTTGGCCACCGTCATCTCGGTGTCGCCGATCATCGGATACGTCACCGACGCCCCCTGGGTCTCCTGAATGTCATTCTTCCAGCGCTGGTGATCGCTGACAGAATCGATAGAGATGCCGAGGATCTTGACGTTGCGGCGATCGAACTCGGGCTTGGCTTTGGCCATGTAGCCGAGCTCGGTCGTGCACACCGGCGTGAAATCCTTCGGGTGAGAGAAGAGAACGACCCACGAGTCGCCGGCCCATTCGTGGAACTTGATGGGGCCCTCGGTGGTGTCGGCTTGAAAGTCGGGGGCGATGTCGCCGATCTGCAGTGCCATGACGGGATCCTCCTCGGAAAGCACCCGCGCGGGGTGCAATGGCAGGCAAGAATGACAGAGAACGTTTTAGCGCAAGCAGGCGGTCCGGTCAAGCCTTGCGGGTTTCCGGCACGTCGCGCCGTGCGATTTCATCGCCGCTGTCGTGGGTGCGAGGCGTTACTTGATGATGCGCGTCGCCTCGATGCCGTTCATGCGCGGCATGGTGCGGGCTAGAATCCGCCCACCGCCTGCTTGCGTCTGAGCTGCAGTACCCGTACGTCGGGATCGACGATGATCTTTTCGGGGTCAAAGTCGCACTGGATGGTAACCGGCTTTGATTCCCCGGCAGCCAGAGTTATGGTGGCACGCGCATCGCGATACGCAGGATCCACGGTGTAGACGCCGTTGCGTTCGCCGTCGGCCGGCTTTTTCCACCGTTCTCCGGCCGTGGCGGCCACCTCTACCGGCATCACTCCCGTGCCGATATTCGTCACCGTACAGGTCACCTGATAGCCCGCTCCCGACCCGGTCTTTTTCACTGCACTTACCTGGTATTGCGGCACAACTTTGTCTTCGAACCACTGTTTGGTGAAGTTGTCGTACTCCGCCTTGTCGTCGGCGTAAGGACGCATGGCCGCCACGAAATCCTGCAGCGCCGGATGATCACGGCTTGTGCTCCAGGTCTGGAAGAAGTTGTGATAGGCCTCGAGGGCGCGCTCGTGGCCGAGGTAGTCGTAGAGCATCCAGAAAACCCAACCGCCCCGGTCATAGATGACGGTGGTGTCGTAGCGACGCTTGCCGTCTACGTCGTACATGGGTCGCTCATCGTCGGGGCGACGACGGTCGTTGTAACGCGCCTCGATGCCCTTCGCGAATTCCATGCGGCCGCGCGGTCCCTTCACCTGCTCGAACAACAGCATGGTGGCAAAATGCGCGGCGCCTTCAGACAGAAAATCGCCGTTGGGTCCGTTTGCGGGTGTGAGAATATTTCCCCACCACTGGTGCGCCGCTTCGTGCGCGGTGACGAGGAACGTCGCGTCGGTCTGCGACGTGTTGCGCGTCAGAAAACCGATGTTTTCACTGAAAGTGATGTTGGTCCCGAAGCCCTGCGCGTAACCGGCGAGACCCGGAAACTCGGAAAGCTTGAGCTCGCGCCACGGATACGGCGTGAACCATTCCGAGAAGTACTGGCGTGCCGCATCCAATGTCGACGAGATTTCGTCGATGTTGTACTCATGGCCGGGGTGATAGAACACGGTCGAATGTTTGCCCTGCTTCACCTTCCAGCGTCCGCACACAATATTGAGAATCTTCGCCGGATGGTCGGTCTCCCACACCTGCGTGCGCCAGCCATCCTTCACCGTGTTGCTCGTGCACACGCCCACCGAGTTGAGCGTGTACGCCTCGGGTCCGGTCACCGTGATCCGCGCCGGGAACCACGCGGTGGCGCCGTAGCCACCGCGTGTGACGCCCTTGTAGTAGTCGCGACGATAGCGCTTGGGCTCGGTGGTGTTCTTTTCCGTCTCACCCCGCTGCTCCATGAAGCCGAGCACCGGCATGAAGCTGGGTGAGAACGCCGTGAGCACCACGCCGGAGGGCAGAACGAACTCGTCGGTGTTGCCGCCGTTTTTTGTGACACCACCCGGGAAGCGTCCGTCGAACTTCCATCCGATCACCACGCTGTCCCCCCTCGCGAGCGCGTGCGGCGGCGTAAACACGTACAGGTGCTGGCTGTCCTCGGGCTTGTATTCTTCGCCGTTCATCGTCCACGAAAGATTCTTCCAGTGGCGGGCGCCCGAGAGCGGGATCTGCACAATCGCGGAATCGAGTGGATTGACGAGCGTGAACGTGCCCTCGCTCGACAACCAGTGCCTGGCGGGATCCACCTTTACCGCCACCTCGACGCCGGCGACGTCCGGAAGCGGCGCTTCAAACCACGTCTTGAGATTCTTCGACCAGTAGTTCTTGTCCGCCTTGCGTGCGGCGCCACCATCGACGCCCTGGTTGACCATGAACACGAGCGCGATACAACACGCCGCCGGCACAACCGCGTACGGCAGCACGCGTCCCACGCTGCGCACCAGGCGCGCCGGCGCCAGGCGGTGCATGGTACGCACCGCATCCGCGCCGCGGCGGCGGAAGAGGCGGACCGCGATGACGAAGAAGAACACCGCGAGTCCGAGCGTGCCGATTCGATTCAGCACCAACGCCATGCGGTCGGTCTCGAAGAACCCGAGATCGCTCCAGCGCATGACGCTGAACAGGGGCCAGTTGCCCGCCCAGCTCATACCGCCGGTCAGCGCCTTGTAGCCGCTGAATATCATCACGCCGAGACAGAGCACGTAGGAACCGTAACGGTTGCCGGTCGAAGCGTAGGCGAACAGCACGAACGCGCCCCACGCGACAAACGTGGGCGTCATCAATAATCCCCACGTCATGAAGAACGGCGTCAGCGAGAATGTCACCGTGTGCTGCACCAGAATGGCGATCCAGCACGCGATCAGCGAACCCAGCAGCACCAACACGGCGACGATGCCGTTCGCGAGCACCTTGCCCGACAGGAACGCACCGGTCCCCAGCGGCGTCGAGAAGAGCAGCTGTGAAAAACCGGTGGAGCGCTCACGTTCGAGCGACTCGGTGATGTAGAACATCAGGAGCAGGCATACGAACACGCTGCACTGATTGGCCACCGCCACCGCGCTGTTCCCCGGCGTGAGCAGGAGCGGAGTATCGAACGCGCCGATGGCGAGAAGAACGTTACCCAGCGACTGCACCAGGATGAGGGGGACGAAGATGTAGAGCCCGGGCTGGCGCCGCAGTTCACGCCATTCGGATTTCGCCACCGTCAGCATGCTGGCGAAAAATGAAGTCGCGCCGGCGCGCATGCCCATTGCGCTGAGGGCCGTCGGCGCCTCCGCCCACGCCGGTGCATCCACAGGCTTCTTCTTTCTCCGCCGCGAAACTTTGGGTGTCGCGGTACCGCGCACCGAAAGCGCCACCGAGCGCTGGGTCAGCAACACGCTGGCCAGACCGATGCCGACCAGCCACAGCCGGTTCAGCCAGAACAGTCCGTCATACGGCACGTGCTGCTTGTTGTAGAACTCGACCCCCTTGTCGACCTTGAGGTGGGTTTCGTTGAGCCAGCGATAACCTGAAACATCGAGCACCTGCAGAACGCGATTCCACTCGAGCGAGAGCCAGGACGGCGACCACGTCCACAGGAAGAATCCGCAGATCAGAAGGGTGGCCACCGGAACCACGAACACCATCACGGCGTTGCGTGTGCGTTCTCCGACGTACATCGACACGCCGGTGTAGAACACCACAAACGGCACTCCGATCATGAGCGCGGGCGCGAGGTAATTCGTAAAGGCGAACGGCCCGCGTATCTCGATGGCGCTCGAGTTGGGCACCGCATGGTTGAAGAAGGCCAGCATGGCCGCCTGCCAGATCATCACCACTACGAAGCTTGAGAATACGGCGAAGAAGCGGCCCCACACGTACTCCGCCGGTGTCATGGGAGTAGAGTGCAGCAGCACGTCCACTTTTGCTTCGCGGTCGCGCAAGAGCGCGAGACCCGCTGCGACCGCGATGAAGAACGAGTAATAGAGGACGACGAGATACGTCGTCATCTGCGTCTGCGCGAATTCCGACGTGATCCACGACTTGGTGCCGCCGACAGTGCTGTCGCCCGACGAGATGGTCAACTTCCCGCTGGAGAGACCGAAGGCGGTCAGCGCCAGAAAGACCATGAGTGCAATGAAGAGTGGACGGCGGAATGAATGCCAGAACTCGACGTCAAAGGCGGCGCGTAGCCGCGCGACGCTCATCGGGCTGCCGCCGCGTGGGCACCGGCAGCCGGCTTTTCATGACCCGGGAGCGAACCCAGGCGCATGAGGACGAGATAGGCATCCTCGAGTGACACCGTCGCAGGCGTAAATCCCGCGGGCGGCGTGCCGCTCGGCTCATACACACGCGCCCGGTTGCGACCTTCCACGAGCAGGGCCTGTGTGACTGTACGCTCCGCGCGCAGCCGGGCTAGATCAGTTGGATCCACGGTGCCTTCATAGATGTGTCCGGCGATGGCCGCTTTCGCCTCCGACGGCGTGGTGAGCGCAAGAAGGCGTCCTTCGCGAATCACCGCAAAACGCGGGCACAGCACCGCGACGTCCTCCACGATATGGGTCGAAAGCAACACGATGCGATCTGCCGCCAGCTCGGAAAGCAGCTGGTAAAAACGCAGCCGCTCTTCCGGATCCAGACCGGCGGTGGGTTCGTCGACAATAATCAGGCGCGGATTACCCGCGATGGCCTGGGCGATGCCGAGGCGCTGGCGCATACCACCCGAGTAGCCCTTTACCGCACGCCTGGCGGCAAAGGTGAGATTCACGCGCTCGAGCAATTGTGCGACGAGCTGCTTGCGACCGCCGGGTGCCTCGACGCCCTTCAACGTGAGCAGGTGATCCAGCATGGCTTCACCCGAGAGGTGCGGATAGAAACCGAATTCCTGCGGAAGGTACCCAAGACGCGGCCACAGTGCGCGCGGATTTGCGAGGATATCCGCGCCATCGAGCGTCACCGTGCCCGACGTGGGCTCCAGGAGCCCCGCGAGGATCTTCATGAAGGTAGATTTCCCAGCGCCGTTGGGGCCGAGAAGTCCGAACATGCCGGGCGCGACGTCGAGATCGACGCCGTTGAGTGCTGTGACCGGGCCGGGATAGATCTTGGTGAGACTGCGAGTGCTTAACAAGGGGGACCTCCGTCTTTGGGCCGGCTGCCAGGACCGGCGCGCGGATGTGGCGATACTTGCCGCATCTACGGCAAGTCACGTGAAGATGTTGCGACGGATGTATGGACGATGAGGGCGGCCCCGGTTGGGGCCGCCTTTCGTTGCGGACACTGAAACTAGGCTGCGGCCGGAAGCTCGGCGGCTTCCTGATCGGCCGTCGCGCTCTTGCGCGTCTTCGCCACCAACATGTAGATGGAGGGGACCACGAAGAGCGTGAAAGCCGTGCCGATGATCATGCCGGTGACGAGCATGATACCGATCGAATTACGTGCACCGGCGCCGGGTCCGCGCGCGAACACGAGCGGCAGGTGACCGACCACGGTGGCGGCGGTGGTCATGAGAATCGGCCGCAGTCGCGTCGTTCCTGCCTCGATCACGGCGCCGAGCTTGTCGAGACCCTGTTCCTGCAGGTGGTTCGCGAACTGCACAATCAGGATGCCGTTCTTCGCCACCAACCCCACCAGCGTAATCAATCCCACCTGGCTGTAGATGTTGATCGTGGTGAAACCCAGAAAAGAGAACATGAGCGAGCCCGCGACGGCGAGCGGCACCGAGCCGGCGAGCACCACGAACGGATCGCGGAAGCTCTCGAACTGGGCGGCAAGCACGAGATAGATCAGAATCGCCGACAGCATGAACACCGCGAGGAACTTGCTGCCCTCGCGGCGCAGCTGGCGCGACTCGCCGGCATAATCCATCGAGTAGCCCGCAGGCAGAATCTTCTTTGCCTCCGCCTCCAGCATGGTCAGCGCCTTGTCGAGCGACACGCCCGGCGGAATGGCTCCCTGGATACGCACCGCGTTGAGCTGCTGGAAACGCTTGAGCTCGCGCGGCTGCGTGCTGGTCTCGATGGTGGCGAACGTCGAGAGCGGAACCAGCTTACCGTTGGCGCCGGTGATGTAGATGTCCTTGAGCTGTTCGGCCGTGAGTCGCTCGCTGCGTTTCACCTGAGGGATCACCTTGTAACTGCGACCCTGAATGCTGAAGCGGTTCACGTAGTTTCCGCTCAGCATCGTGGACAGGTCGGCACCCGCCTGCGAAAGCGACACACCCTCCGCGCGCAGCTTGTCGCGGTTGAACACGACTTCCGCCTGCGGCTGGTCGAACTTGAGGTCGGTATCTGCGTACATGAACAGCCCGCTGCCGAACGCCTTCATGACGAGCGTGTTGGCGAACTCGACCAGCTGCTCAGGTTCGGCCGTGGACGCCACCACGAAATCGACCGGGAAGGTACCCCCCCCGGGGAGCGCCGGCGGCACCACCGGAATGATGCGGATGCCGGGAATCTGCGAGAGTCCCATCGACGCTTCCACCTGCAGTTGCTGGCTGCTCTTCTTGCGCTCGTTCCACGGCTTGGTGACCATGCCGCTGAAACCACCGGTCGGGAACGTGAGTTGGAAGACAGCCTTGTGCTCGGGAAACGACTCGAACACCTTGTTCACTTCCCCGGTGAACAACGTGGTCTGGTCGAGCGTCGAGTTGGGTGCTGCCTGCACGATACCGAACACGACCGACTGGTCCTCGGTCGGCGCAAGCTCGCGGCCCGAGAACATGTAGAGCGGGAAAATCAGGAGCAAAAAGCCGATCCACACCGCGAGCACCGCCGGGCGGTACCTGAGCGTCGAGGCCAACGCGCCGCGATACTTCTGGCGCACGGTTTCGAAGCGATGATTGACCCAGCCCGCAAAGCCGCGCTCGGTGGAGCCCTCGCGCAACAGCCGCGAGCCCATCATGGGTGAAAGTGTAAGCGCCACGATACCGGACACGATCACCGCACCCGCGAGCGCGAATGCAAACTCCCGGAACAACGCCCCGGTGAGGCCGCCCTGAATGGCGACCGGCGTGTACACGGTGGCCAGCGTCAGCGACATGGCAATGATGGGGCCCACGAGTTCGCGCGCCGCCGCAATGGCCGCCTCGAACGGCTTTTGTCCCAGGTGCAGATGCCGCTCGATGTTCTCCACCATGACGATGGCGTCGTCCACCACCAACCCCACCGAAAGTACGATCGCGAGCAGCGTGAGCAGATTGATGGTGAAGCCCATGATCAGCATGATGAACACGGCACCCACCAGCGAGAGCGGAATCGCAACGACGGGAATGATGACCGCGCGCACCGATCCCAGAAACAGGAAGATAACCAGGATGACGATGAGGACGGTTTCGGTGAGCGTCTTCAGCACTTCCTTGATGGCGTGGTCGATGTATTCCGTCGAGTCGTACGGAATGCCGGCCTGCATACCGCTGGGAAGCGACGCCTGAATCTCGGGCATGGTGGCGCGCACACGCTTGATCACATCGAGCGCGTTGGCACCCGGAAGCACCCATATGCCCATGAACGTCGCGCTCTGGCCGTTGAAGCGCACTTCCTGCTCGTAGTTCTCGGCCCCAAGCACGACGTCGGCGATATCGCCCAGGCGCACCACGCTGCCGTTGTGTTCCTTGACGATCAGTTTCTTGAATTCCTCCGGCGTTTGCAGATTCGTGTTGGCGACCAGATTGACCGAGGTCATGGTGCCCTTGGTCGCACCCAGCGTGGACAGATAGTTGTTCTGCGCCAACGCCGTCCGCACATCCGTGGGAGAAATATTGAGCGCGGCCATCCGTTCGGGCTTGAGCCACACGCGCATCGCGAAAGTGCGCCCGCCGAGAATATCGGCGCGTTGCACGCCGCTCACAGCGGAGAGCTTGGGCTGGACGACGCGCGTCAGGTAGTCGGTGATTTCGTTGCCGTCGAGATCCTTGGCGGAGAACCCGAGGTACATGGCAG
>CAZULB010000042.1:15166-20456 GCA_964621155.1 uncultured bacterium
CGTTGTCGGCGGTCGCCAGCTCGATGATGGGCGCTTCAGCTTCGGGAGGGAGCGTGTTGCGCACCTGTGCGACCTTGGCCTGAATCTGGGTGAGCGCTGCGTTGGTGTCGTAGTTGAGCTTCAGGTGCACCGTGATGGTGCTGACGCTCTGCGCGCTCGACGACTCGAGGTAGTCGATGCCGTCGGCACTCGCGATCACGCGCTCGAGCGGCGTGGTGATGAAGCCACGCACCAGGTCGGCGTTGGCGCCGACATACGCGGTCGTCACCGTCACCACCGCGATATCACTGCGTGGATACTGGCGCACCGAGAGCGATCGGATCGACTGGATGCCGGCAATGAGAATAACCAGGTTGACGACGATCGCGAGGACCGGCCGCCGGATGAAAATATCGGTGATTTTCATATCGTGCTCTAGCTGTCCGCCGGTTTGGGTTCGGTTGTGTTCGACGGCGTAATGCTGTTGTTCACCTGCACGGCAGCACCGCTGCGCAGTTTGAACACACCCGAGGTCACCACTTCCTGTCCGGCGGCAACGCCCGAAAGCACCGCCACCTGGTCGCCGCGTGCGTCACCCAGCTTCACAAACTGCTGGCGCACTCCCTTGTACTTCTTCTTGTCGGGCCCTTCCATCTCCTCGACGATGAACACCGAGTTACCATAGGGCGCGTAAGAGATCGCCGACACCGGGAGCGCCACCACTTTGGCACTCTCTCCGAGCATGATCGCCACTTCGCAGAACATTCCCGGTCGCAGCTTTCCGTCCTTGTTGGCAAATGTCGCCTGCACACCCACGTTGCGGGTCTCGGCATCGATGAGCGAGTTGATCGCGCTGATCTTGCCTGACTCGATCGGCTCCGAAGTACCTTCTTTCACCACGTATACCTGGTTGCCGTTCGCGAGGCCCTGAGCGTTCTGCTGTGGCACCGAGAAGTTGACATATATAGGTGCGTTGGCCTGCACGGAAACCACCGGATCGCCGCCGGCGAGATACTGGCCGAGGTTCACCTGGCGGATGCCCGCCACGCCTGCGAACGGCGCGCGGATTGTCTTGCGATCGATGACCGCCTGCAATTCCGCCACCGCCGCTTCGGCCTGCTTGGCCTCCGCTCCGGCGCGGTCGAGGTCGGCCTGGGAGTTCGCGTTCTGCTCGCGCAGGTGCCGCACGCGCTCGAGGTCGAGTTTGGCGAGGTCGCGCCGCGCAATGGCCGACGCGAGTTGCGCGTGCTCCTGGCGGGTATCGAGGCGAACGAGGACAGCACCCTTCTCCACCGGGCGCCCGGATTCGAATTCAATCGAAGCAACTACGCCGGGAAGGTCGGCGGACACCACCACGCCGTTGACGGCGACGGCGGTACCGATCGCATGCATGGTTCCTTCCCAGTCCGCTTCGGCCGCAGCGGTGGTGGTTACGGCCTCCGGCGGCGGGTTCCAGCCGCCCTTCATGGCGGCTTGAATCTGCTGGTATTTGAAGAACCCCAGCCCCGCGATCAAGACCACGAGGCACAATACGACGATCAGCATTCGCTTTTTCATAGAGCTTCCCTCTAACGACAATGGCGCGTCACGCGCGCGAGTTCCTGGTCTGGCATGATCGGATGATTCGGCTTCCGGGCCGCGAACGCTCGTCGCCCGTGGGGGCGAAGAGCCGGACCGTTGGTGAGCACGGTGCGGGTGAGCGGCCCACAGAAGATACCGCGAATCGCTTGCGCTGGCAATTCGAGTGTCTTTTTTTTCGGGCCATCCCGGCCGCGCGATTGCCGCCCCGTCCCGGTGGGTGCTAAACTGGCGGCCGCCCGGAACACACAACCATGCCATTCGCCTCCGCCGGCCAATCATTCCGGACCTGGTGGTCCATCCGCGCCGGCGCGTACGCCCGCGCCGTACTCGCGCTCGGCCTTAACATTCCCTTTTTGATCCTCGCCACCTCGCGCTACCTGCGTGGCACGGATCCGACCAGTATAGCTGGCCTGTATGCCCTGTTGGTAGTGGTCGGGTACTACGTGCTCGCGCTTGTGCTCGTGCTTACGCTTATTTTCGTGCTCACCGGTTTCTCCACCCGCCTAGCTATCGCACTTTCCGGAACCTTGCTGGGCGCGACCCTTTCCTATCTCGCTATCGACGGCGTGGTGTACCGGCTCTACCGCTTTCACATCGATGCGTTCTGGCTTCAGTACCTGCTCGGTTCGTTCAGCGGCATCGGCATTTCTCCACGCATGTGGCTGGTCGCCGTCGCCGTGATGGCGGTGGTAGTGCTGGTCGAGTGGTGGCTGATGCGTCTCGCGCACCGCATCCCGGCACCGCGACGCTGGGCGGCAGCGGTGTGCGTGCTGGCACTCGGCGCCTACGCGGCCAGCCAGGCCATGCATGTCCTCGCCTATGATCGCAACGACGGACGCATCACGCACATCACGCCGCGGCTGCCGTTCTACTTCCCCATCGTGTCGCACCGCGATGCCGCCAAATATGCGCACGCACTGCCCGCCGTTTCCGAAGCCCATGCGCTGGATGACGGCAATCCGCAGTCATTGATATATCCGCGCCACGACGTGCACTGGAAGGTTCCGGCCAGTGGACGGCGTCCGAATATCGTACTTCTGCTTCTGGAGAGCTGGCGTTTTGACGCGATGAACGAGCGCGTGTCGCCGAACATGTATCGATTTTCGCAGCGCTCGTCGGTATTCCTGAACCATTTCAGCTCCGGCAACTCGACGCCGAGCGGCGTGTTCAGCCTGTTCTACGGAATACATCCGACGTACTGGACCGCGGTCAAGGCCAATAGCGCCACCATCGACAATCCGGTGCTCATCGACGTGCTGGAGGAAAACGATTATTCGTTCGGCATCTTCGCCGACTCGCACTTCGACCGGCACAAGATCAAGGACTCGATGTTTCGAGGCATCGAAGTACACGAGACGTTCGCAGGACGCAGCGCCGATGCGAAGGACGCCGACATGACGCGCGAGCTGATCGACTTCATGGCGCGCGAGCATGCCGCCGGAAAGCCTTTTTTTGGATTCGCCTTCTACAAGTCGACCCACTTCAATTATTACTACCCGCCGGACGACGCCCCGTTCAAGCCGGCGCGCAAGCTCGAGCTTGGCATTACCGGCAGCGCACACGCCCACGAGAACCGCGATGCGTTCTTCAACGACTACTTGAACGCGGTGCACTACACCGATGAGCTGGTCGGTCGCGTAATTGCGGCGCTCGATTCGAGCGGAGCGCTCGCCAACACCATCGTGGTGGTGACTTCGGACCACGGCGAAGAATTCGACGACAACAAGGCGGACTACTGGGGCCACACCGGCAATTTCACCGGCTACCAGACCCGCGTGCCCATGTTCATCTACGTGCCGTGGCAGGAGCCGCGCACGGTGAAAGCAACCACCGCGCACATCGACCTCCCGCCCACGCTTCTGGCGGAAGGTCTGGGCTGTGACGCGCCGGAGGCCGACTATACCAACGGCCGCGACATGTTTGGAAAACTTCCGGCGGATCGACCCGTTGTCATTTCGAGCTACGTGAACCACGCCATTGTCTCGGGTCAGAATGTATTCGTGGTCTACCCGATGTACGTGCAGAAGTACCAGCTCTGGGACATCAAGGGCGGCGCCACCGCCATCCCCCCGGCCGCCGCGCGCCAGGTGATGGACGAGATGGCGTGGTTCTACCGCGAGGAATCGACCGCAGCGCGCTGAAGCGCGTTGTTCTCACAGCGAATTCTCACCGCGAGCACTGCTGCATTCAACACACCGATCACGATGGCCGTGCGCCATGCACCGAAGAGCATGGGTGCGGCGATAAACTCGATCACTACCGCAAGATAGTTGGGATGCCGCAGCCAGCGGTAGGGCCCGGTGCGCACAAGCGGCGCATCCGGCAGGACGAAAACACGCGTGCTCCAGCGCGCGCCCAGTGCTGCGATGGCGGAGTAACGCAGCACCTGGGCCGCCGCAAAGAGAAGGAGCCAGAGCGACCACAACTCCCCGCGCCCGGTATGGTGATGCGTGAGCTCGATCACGAACAGGATCGGAAACAGCGCATGGACCGCCACAATGAACGGATAGTGCGCCCGGCCGTACTCCCGCCCGCCGCGGGCTCTCATATAAGGAAGGTGTCGGGCGGTCAGATAGAGCTCGCCCAGGCGCTGCGCGATCATCAGGGCCAGCAACAATGCCGGGCCGGTGCCGATCCAGTGCGACACGGTCAGTCCTCGCCGCGCACGAGCACATACTCCGAGGAGAAGCCCGGCCCCAGCGCCATGATCACGCCGTGATCGCCGGCGGCAACGTCACCGGAGCCCAGGAAACGTTCGAGTACGAACAGGCACGAGGGCGACGACATGTTGCCGTAGTCGCGCAGCACCTCGCGCGCGTGTGTCAGCGCGGACCACTCGAGGCCGAGCGCGTCCCTGTATGCGCGCAGCACCTTGATACCCCCCGGATGCGCGATCATGTGGCGCACGTCGCCCAGCGCAAGCCCCTGCGCCGATAGAAACGTCTCCAGGCTCGCCGGAACGTGCTCCACCACGATATGCGGAATGCTGCGCGAGAACACAACGCGCAGGCCGGCCTGTTCGAGTTCCCATCCCATCACGTCGAGAGTGTCCTGCCAGAGGGTACTCTGCGATGCGCGCAACGACAGCGAACGGTACCGCCGATTCTCAATGCCGGCGGTCGCGCCCGCCACCACCGCGGCAGCAGCGCCGTCGCCGAACAGCGAAGCCGCCACAAGATTCCGTTTCGAGATGTCGCCGTTGAGGAACGTGAGTGTGCACAACTCGAGCGCAACCAGCAGCACGCGCGAACCGGGATCGGCGAGCGCAAAGTCCCGCGCACGCGAGAGCCCCGCGGCCCCGCCCGCACAGCCGAGCCCCCACACCGGCGTTCGCCGCAGGTGGGGTCCGAACTCAAGGCGATTGGCGATGAGGGCGTCAATGCTGGGGGTCGCAATTCCTGTCGACGAAACGAAAATGATGTGGCTGATGTCGCGCGGGGAAAGTTGCACCTGCTCGAGGGCGCGCGTGATCGCTTCGCAGCCGAGCTCCACCGCCGTCTCCACGTACAGCGCGTTGCGCTCGGCGAACGTGTGCTTTTCGCCGAACCACTCCAGCGGAGCACTGGTGTGCCGGGACTCGATCTCGGAGTTCTCGAACACCTCGATCAAACGCCGGTCTACCTGCAGCATGTCGGCGAAAAGCGTTTCGGCGAAGCGGCGCGCGTCAGCCTGGCGGACAACGTGGCGCGGGACCGCGGTGGCAACCGCTACCAGACGTGGATCATGCATG
>CAZULB010000042.1:20556-22487 GCA_964621155.1 uncultured bacterium
AAAAAGACGCGCAGGCTGTCGGGAGTTTGCGCGAGCGATGGCACCCAGTCATCGACATCCGCGGTGGTCGTCACCTGCTTCTCGTTGGCCGTATCCCAGGAGAGCGGGTCCATGGAATCGTTGTACCAGATGTTGCCGCGGTTCAACGCATACCAGCGAAACCATGTGAGACGAAACACACCGTTCGCGTCCTGAATGAGGTTGGGATAGAAGTCGCCATCCGCGCTGGTGGTGACACGAACCGGCGCCGACCAGGTCGTGCCCTTCGTGCAGCGCGCAATGTAGATGTCGTTGTTGCCGCCGCGATCGGAGAACCACGCCACCACGATGGAACCGTCATTCGCCAGCAGGACCGCGGGATCTTCATCCTTGGTGGGACTGGCGGCGCTCAGCAATTTCGCGCTCGTCGCCTCATAACGCGCGGGAGGTGGCGACGGTGTAACGCTGTCGTCATCGCCGCAGGCGGCGAGGAACAAGAGCGGAAGCGGCGCAAACGGGTGCAGACGCATGTGCTCGGCAGTATACCGCAGTCGCGGCACTGCCGGGCGGAACTACTTCTTCGCCGCCGGCCGCGCGGCCGGCCGGGCTGCTGGCGGTGTCTGCGTGACCGTGTATGTGTATGTCAGGGTGACCGGGACGTCGGGACCTGTGCTCGTCATGTGACCCTGGAACGACTTCTGCCCCGCAATTCTGCCCGATGCGTCAATCGTCCCTTCGATGAGGGGATTCTGCGAGCGGTTGGGAAGAGTATCCAGTTTGAATTCGCTCCCGATGATATCGATGCTCGTCATGTTCGTCGTTCTCTCTCCTTCTCCCCACGCGTTGGTTCCGGGAGCACAGGTTTTTGAGACCGTGACGAATTCCACCTCGGGTGTCTTGTTCTCCATGGATCGAAATACAAACGGAATCACGAGCCAGTACTTGTGGGTCGCCGCGTTCATCTCGAATTTGACCTGGTCGGGTGAGCAATACACTTTCTTGCTCGAATCCACCGCCGTGGTCCGAACCAGAAGATCGTAGTGCGACCCCATCTCAGTGACGAGATTGCTACCGGTCGTCGTGCAGTCGTAGTTGATCCGCACGGGCACCGAAGTCGCGATCATGTGCGCCTGCATCGCCTCGCCGTCGTCGAGGCCTTCGACCGGCCCCACCATCCAGTTGGCGCAGTTCTGCATGGCATCCAGCATCTGCTGTGACATCTTGAGCTGCTCGGTGGGCGACATGTTTTGCATCTTGGCCGTGTCGAATTTGCTCATGTCCAGCGACAGCACCTGGCCCATGTTGCGCATGTCCAACTTGACCGTGTTCTCGAACGAATTGTCGACCTTCCATGCCACTGTGGTCGGACCTTGCATGCCACTTTGCGCATGCGACGCGTCGGCGTGAATTCTCACCTCATACTGGACGTACCACACCGGTGCGTCGAGCTGGGCGTGGACGGCGGACGCAAGGGCAAGACATACGGTGAGAAGCACGGCAACGGCGACGGGACGGATCATGGCACGGCCTCCTTGAATGGCTTCCACAATGAGACGCAACCGCCGGCGCGGAGTCACAAAACTCTTGGAATTGGAGGAGCGGGGGCCTGCCAGCCGGACTCAGCCCTTCTCAGGGCCCTCGAAGTCGGCGTGACCGTGCATTTCGACCTGATCGAGCTTGCGGTCCCAGGCGCCGCTTCCGAAAAAGCGCAGGTATGCGTGGGCTTCGCTGACGAGTTCGGGGTCGTTCATGGCCACCCCCAGCTGGCCGAGCAGCAGGTGCGTGTCGGGGTCGGACATGGTGACGTGCCCCACGCTTTCGAGCAACACGTCGCGCGCCGCAGCATGGTGGCCCATGCGCGCTTTCTGCAGGGCGTAGTGGTAGTAAAGGTGGCGCCGCGCCATTTCGGTCGATTTCTGCACACCGATCATCTGCACCAGGTACGCGCCGTC
>CAZULB010000043.1:0-22284 GCA_964621155.1 uncultured bacterium
ATTTCCAGGCCAAGCTCGATCCCTATGTGCGCCCCATTGTCGACGCGCTGGCCGACATGCTCACCGTGGATCGCACCTCGAAGCTCATGGAGAACGGCACCATCGAGATTGCGCCGCTGGCGTACATGCGTGGCCGCACGCTCAACGACGCCTACGTCATTCTCGACGAAGCCCAGAACACCACCGAAATGCAGATGAAGATGTTCCTCACCCGGCTGGGTCGCAACGCCCGGGCCATCGTCAACGGCGACGTGACGCAGGTCGACCTCGATCCGCCCTCGCGTTCGGGCCTGGTGGCCGCGCAGAAGATTCTCAAGAACGTCGACGGCATTGCCTTTGTGACACTCACCCAGGACGACGTGGTTCGTCACCGGCTCGTGCAGCGCATCATCAACGCGTTCGATGCGCGTGACCGCGACGAGCAGAAGTCATGAAGCGGCTCTGGTCGCGGCGCTCTCCCCGTTCCGAAACCAATCCTGCCGCCGGCGCGCGCGTCCGCCGCGTCCCGCTGCTTCACTTTCTTTTTGCCATCGCATTCACGCTCGCGGTCGTGGCGCTCCTGCCGCCGCTGCGCAGTCGCGTCGAGCCCGCTTTCCGTTCCGGCCAGGTGGCCGACCGCGACGTGCTGGCCCCGTTTGCGTTTCGTGTTCCGCTTTCCGGCGAGGAAGTGCGCGTGGCGCGCGCCCGTGCCGCGCTGGCGGTGCTGCCCGTGTTCGAGCGTCGCCGCGACGTCGAACGCGACCTCAGCAACGGGCTGGCGGCGCTGCTCGATACCGTTGCCACCTCGGTTTATGCCAGAGACCTGAGCGAGGACGAGCGCGTCGCGCGCGCCGCGCAGTGGCTGCCCGGCGTTCCGCGCGAGACGCTGCGCTCCGCTCTCTCGCCGCAGGGATTTTCATCGCTGCGCGTGAGCGTGCGTGATTTTCAACGCGACCTTTTCACGCGCGGCCTGGTCGACAACGCCGCCATTCTGCGCCGCAACGACTATCACGAAGTGGTGGTTGTAGATGGCGAAGGCGAACTGCGCCGTCCCGCCGACGGGCTGGTTGACCAGGGCAAGCTTGAAGACGCCGTGCGCGCGGAAGCTCACGCGCGTTTTCCGGAGGATCCCGCACGGTCGCGCATATTCTTCGAGCTCGTGCGCGGACACGCACTGGCCAATCTCGTGTTCGACGTGGATGAAACCGCGCGCCGACGCGAGCTGGCGTCGTCGTCGGTGAAGAGCTATTACGACGTGGGCAAGAACGAGCGCATCGTGGGGCGCAACGAGCGCGTCACCGATGAACAGGAAACCGTTCTGCGCGCGATGGAGTCGGAGCGCATCGATCGCGATCCCGCGCGCACACCGCTGGCACTGGCGCGCGCCCACGCGGCCGAAGCGCTGCGCGTGCTCATTCTATGCGTGCTGTTCGCGGTGTACCTGCGCGTGTTTCATTCCAGCGCGTACGGTTCGGCGTCACGGCTTGCCGCCGTGCTGGCGGTTTTCACGGCCTACCTGGTCGGTCTGGCGGCGATGGCGCGTTTCGGCTGGAGCCCGTATCTTGCGCCGGTGGCGTTCGTGTCGGTGACGCTGGCCGCGCTGTTCGACTACCGGCTGGGACTGATTGCCGGCGCTTTCGCCGCGGCGTTGCTCGCGCTCGCGACCGGCGCCGGAGCGGGCGCGGCTTTTGTGGGCTGGATCGCGGGTGTGGCTGGAGTGGCGGGTATCGAACGCATGCGCGCGCGCAGCCGCGGCTATTCCGTGTTTGTGTTCGTGGCGGGCGCCTACGCGCTTGGCATCGCCGCAGTCGACGGTGGTTCCGCGAGCTGGCGTGCGCTGGCCACGAGCGCCATGTGGGGCGCCGTCAACGGGCTCTTCACCGGCCTCGCCACCGTGTTCCTGCTGCCGGTGTTCGAGCAGCTCTTCAATCGCGCGTCGCGCTTCACTCTGCTCGAGCTCACCGATCTCAACAAACCCATACTGAAGCGCCTGAACATGGAGGCGCACGGCACCTACCACCACTCCATGCTGCTTGGCAACCTGGTGGATGCCATCGCCACCGAGATCGGCGCCGACGCGTTGCGCGCGCGCGTGATGGCGTACTATCACGACATCGGCAAGATTTTCAAACCCGAGTACTTCGCCGAGAACCAGGAGCCCGGTTTCAACCGGCACGAAAAAATCACGCCGCAGATGAGCGCGCTCATCCTCATGTCACACGTAAAAGACGGTGTGGAACTGGCGCGTCAGGAAAAACTTCCCGAAGTAATCGTCGACGGCATTCGCGAGCACCACGGCACCACCGTGATGGCCTTTTTCTACCGCAAGGCGCTCGACACCGATTCGCACGCGAGTGTGAACCGCGACGATTTTCGTTATCCGGGACCGCGGCCGCGCTCGCGCGAAACCGCAATTCTCATGTGCGCGGATACGGTGGAGGCGGCGGCGCGATCGCTCAAGGATCCATCCCCGGCTCATATTCGCGCGCTGGTGACGCGGCTCGTCGACCTGCGCGCACAGGAGGGCGAACTGGATGATAGCGGCATAACGCTGCATGATCTGGGTGTCATCAAGGAACGTTTGATAGCAATGCTCACCACCGTATATCAGCGGCGGGTGGCGTATCCGGGACAGGATGTCGTGGCGCCACAGCCCGAGGACGAAACTACTACCGGTGAAACTCTCGCTGAATCGGGATAGCGCCGTGCTTCCGGCGTGGATGAACGCGGCGTGGCGAAAGCAAGCCGCGCGCGCGGTGGAAACCATTGCGCCGCGTTCGAGCACGGTGAACGTGATCGTCACCAACGATCGTGTCATCCGGCGCTTGAATCGTACCTATCGCGGCAAGGACAAGCCGACGGACGTGCTCTCTTTTTCGTATCTTGAAGACGGAAAGGGAAGCGAAGGGCTGGCCGGCGACGTGTTTGTGTCACACCAGACGTTGGCGCGTGATGCGCGCCGCCTCGGGGTGGCGACGCAGCATCTCGCGCTGCGCATCGTGGTGCACGGATTTCTGCATGTGGTCGGTTATGATCACGAACATGACGCGGATGCGCTGCGCATGGAACGGCGTGAGCGCGGGCTTTTGCGACGCGTGCTGCCGGCGCGCACGGTGCGTTCACTGTTTTGATTGAAGACAAGGGCGTGCGCACGCAGGCACCCGAACATCCGCTCGCCGGCCTGCCGGCGCCCAAAGAGGGCTGATGACCTGGATAGTCGTTTTCTATTCGTGCTCGGTGGCGTTTCTCGCCGCCTGTTCGGCCGCACTCACAGCGCTGGGTGTCATGTCCGTGCGCGGTTCCGACAACAACGAACAGGAGGGAGCGCGTGACTGGCTGGTAGCGCGCGCCGTCGATGACCCGGTGCACACGGGCGTGGCGCTCGGCATCGCCCGCGCCGTGGCGGTGTTGCTGGTCGTGATCTCGGCGGAAGAACTCGTGCACGCGGCGGGTCCGGTGGGGTCGGGCGTTTTTGCGGCGGCCTCGGTGCTCCTGCCCGCCTTCGCCGCGCGCGCGCTGGCGCTCGAAGGAGCCGAGACCCTCCTGCGCGTGGTCCGTCCCATCGTGGTGCCCACCGTGTTCCTGTTGCGGCCGCTGGCCGTGGTGGCGGCGCGACTCCTCGGTCGCGCGTCGCCCGCGCTCCCGCGGCTGTTTGCACTCGAGGTGATTCCGCTTCCGGAGAAAATCGGACTTCTGGGGAGCCGCGGCGACGGCGCCGTCGGGGAAGAGAACCTGATCATGTCGAGCATCGCCGACTTTGGAGACACGCGCGTGCGCGATGTCATGGTGCCGCGCATCGACATCATTGCTCTCGATGTGGCGATGGATCGTGAGGAACTCGTCTCCCACATCGTGGACGCGGGACACTCGCGCATCCCGGTGTACGAGCGTTCCATCGATCGCATCATCGGCGTGTTGCACACGCAGGATCTGCTGGTGAAGGTGCTCGAAGATGAAGAATTCTCCATCCGCGCGCTGGCGCGCGAGGCGTTCTTCGTGCCCGAGAGCAAGCTCATCACGGAGCTGCTTTCCGAGTTCAAGGTGCGCCGCCAGCACCTGGCCATCGTGGTCGACGAGTACGGCGGCACGGCGGGAATTGTGACACTCGAGGATGTGATCGAGGAGCTGGTGGGCGAGATCCACGACGAGTTCGACAGCGAGGAAGAACTGGTGCGAAGGCTCGATCGCGACACGGCGCTGGTCAGTGCCCGCATCCACGTCGAAGAACTGAACGAGATGCTGGGTCTCTCGCTTCCCGATGACGTGGCCGACACGCTGAGCGGCCTGCTCTATCACTTCATCGGGCGTGTGCCCCGCGTGGGCGACCGGTGGTCGTACGGGCCGCTGTCCTTCGAGATTCAATCGGTGGAACGCCAGCGCATCGTGCGCGTGCTCGTGCGCGGACTCGCCTCCATCGGCGAGCCCGCCGCCGAGGAGAATTGAGCGCCGGGAGCCGCAGGGCAAGATGCTTTCAAGAGACACCGGGATCATAATCGCGACCGCGCGCAGCGGAGAGACCAGCCTGAGCGTCATTTTCCTGGGCCGGGTCGCGGGCAAACTGCGCCTGCTCGCCAAGGGTGCCGTGAGCGCAAAGCACCCCTCGCGTGGCGCACTCGAGCCGGGGAACGAAGTCGAAGTGCTCTACTATCATCGTGAAGGCCAGAGCACTTCGTACTTGAAGGAAGTATCGCTCGTGCGCTCGCCCCGGGCCGGCCGGGATTCTCTCCCGCACCTGGCAGCCAATCTGGCCGCGCTCGAGTTGTTGAATCAGGTGTGCGTCCCCAACGCGAGTATCGACTCCGATCTGGTCGACACCACGGTCGCGTTTCTCGCTTCGCCGGCGGCGCACGATCCGTTGTTCCTCTTTCTTGCCTTCCAGATCAAGCTGCTCGGCGCGCTGGGGGTTTCGCCCGGCACGGTCGACTGTGTGCGTTGCGGTGAGCGGCCCGACGGAGGCATATACAGCCCGCGCGACGGCGTGAGCTTTTGCTCCGAGCACGGCACCCACGTGCCGGAAGCGGTGAAGCTCTCGCCGGAAATCGTAAACGCAGCGGAGCAGTGTGCCGCGGAGTCGTTCGACGTGCTATCGCACGAGGCGGTCGCGCGCGGAGTGAGAAAAGAGTTGGGGCGATTGGTGCACTGGACCTATACTTACCACGTTCAGGGGTATCACCTCCCTCGTTCTTTGAATCTCATTTAATTTCTTGAGAGCGTTGCTGTAACCCGCAAGGGAAACCAAGCCGGAGATTTTCTTGGCCACGCGAAAACCAAAACCTGCGACGCGCAAGACAACGTCCGCGCCGAGCAAACAGGAAATCATCACGCGCCTGCACGCATTCTGGGCGAAACAGGGGTGCGTGCTGGTGCAGCCGTACAATTCGGAAGTGGGAGCAGGCACGCTCAACCCGGCCACATTCCTGCGCGTGCTCGGGCCGGAACCGTGGCGCGCCGCCTACGTCGAACCCTCGAAGCGTCCGCGCGACGGACGCTACGGCGACAACCCCAACCGCGTGCAGCAATTTCTCCAGTACCAGGTGGTGTTGAAGCCGTCACCGCCCAATGTGGTCGAGCTTTACATCGAGAGCCTGCGCGCGATCGGCATCGATCCGAAACGCCACGACATTCGCCTGGTGGAGGATGACTGGGAAGCGCCCACGCTGGGGGCCTCGGGGCTGGGTTGGGAAGTCTGGCTCGACGGTATGGAGATCACGCAGTTCACGTACTTTCAGATGGCGGGCTCCCTTGACCTGGAGCCCATCACGGCCGAGATCACGTACGGTCTCCTGCGCCTGTGTCTCTATCTGCAGCACGTCGAGTCGGTCCTCGATGTGCACTGGGGGCAGGGAATCAAGTGGGGTGAAATGAATCTCCAGGCCGAGCAGGAATTTTCTGCGTTCCACTTCGAGCACTCCAACAGCGAAATGTATTTCCGCATGTTCCAGGACTTCGAGCGTGAAGCGGCGCGCATGATCGACGCCGGGCTCGTGCTGCCCGCGTACGACTACGCCGTCAAACTCTCGCACGTGTTCAATCTGCTCGACGCGCGCGGAGCCATTTCGGTGACCGAGCGCACCGGCTACATTGCGCGCATTCGCGCGCTGGCGCGTAAGGTCGCGGTGGGGTACATCGAAAAACGCGAGGCACTGGGCTTTCCGCTGCTGAACAGCGGTACGCCAGCACCGGACCCGGCGGTGGCGTCGAAGAAAAAGCGGGCGCGCGCATGAGCGATTTCATTCTCGAAATTGGCGCCGAGAACATTCCGGCGTCGTATGTTCCGCCTGCGATCGCCCAGCTCGAGGCGGACGCGGCTGCGCTGCTGGCGCGAACGCGTCTTGTTTACAAAAAGATACACACGACCGGTACTCCGCGCCGCTTGGTGCTAGTGGTGACCGACCTCGCCCCCCGGCAGTCCGAGGGCGAAGACGTGGTCACGGGCCCGCCCGCATCGCGGGCGTTCGGCGCGGACGGAAAGCCGACGCCGGCGGCGGAGGGGTTTGCGCGCGCGCAGGGCACGACCGTCGCGCAACTGGAGCGCATCGCCACGGCCAAGGGCGAATACCTCGGCGTGCGCAAGAAGCTCCCGCGCCTGGCCTGCACAGCGGTGCTGCAAGCCGAGCTGCCCGGGCTGGTGACAGGCCTGAAGTTTCCAAAGACCATGAAGTGGGAGGCGAGCGGAACACGTTTTGCGCGACCGCTACGCTGGATGGTCGCGCTGTACGGAAAAGACGTGGTGCGTTTCCAGGTGGCCGATGTCTCGAGCGGCCGCGTGACCTGGGCGCGACCGTGGATGCGCGGGGAATCGGCGACGGTCGCGGACGCCTCGCGCTATTTCGCCACGGTGAAAAAACTCGGTCTTGTCCTCGACCATGACGAGCGTTCGCAGAGAATCCGAACCCTGGCCGAGCGCGCGGCGACAGCCAGGGGTTGGAAGCTCGTCGAGGATACCGATCTCATCACCGAGCTGTCATTCATGTCAGAGGACCCACGCCTGCTCATGGGCTCGTTCGACACGCGCTATCTCGACCTCCCGCAGGAAGTGATCGTGGTGGCGATGAAATCCCACCAGCGCTACCTCGCTGTCACCGACAAGAAAGACAGGCTGGTGCCGCACTTCTTCACGTTCACAGACGGGCCGGTACTGGGCGCCGATGAAGTGGTGCGCGGCAACGAGCGCGTACTGCGCGCGCGTCTTGAAGACGCCGAGTTCTACTGGCACGAAGATCTCAAACGCGGCGTTGCCGGCCTCGCGGCCGAGCTCAATCGCATCACGTTCATCGAGGGGCTGGGCAGCCTTGGTGACAAGTGGCACCGCGTGCTCGATGTGATGCGCAGCGTGAACACCCAGCTGCCACTGAACGCCAACGTCGACGAAACCACGCTGACACGTGTGGCGCAGCTGGCCAAGGCTGATCTCGCCAGTACCATGATCCGCGACGGAAAAGAGTTCACGGCGTTGCAGGGAGTCATTGGTGCGCACTACGCGCGCGCTTGCGGCGAAAAGGACGAAGTCGCCACCGCGGTGGGGGAACAGTACCTGCCGCGCGCGGCCACGGACGCATTACCGTCGACCCTTCCCGGGCGCGTGCTTGCTCTCGCGGACCGCGTCGACACGCTGGCCGGGTGCTTCCTCGCGGGACTGAAGCCCACCGGCTCTCAGGACCCCTATGCGTTGCGTCGCGGGGGCAACGGCGCGGTGCGACTCGCCGCCGAGCTGGGCGTATCGCTCGGGCGGGTCGTCGACGTCGCCGGCAAAGCCTATGCCCCCGTTCTCGGCGTTGACGATCTGTACGAGCGCTGGACCACCAAACGGACCGGCGCCGAGGTCGTCGAGTTCATGCGCGGGCGCGTGGAGGCGTACCTCAAGGATGGCGGTATTCCGTACGACGTCGCCGATGCGGTGTTGGCGGTGGCGTGGGACCAGCCGCGTGTCGCGCTGGCGCGCGCGCATGATCTGGTTCGCCTGCGCGGTGACGCGCGCTTCGAGCGGCTCGTTACCGGAGTAAAGCGGGTCGGTAACATTCTTCCCAAAGAGCGCCGGCGCACGGGTGTGGAATGGAACGAAGTGAAGACGTTGCTCACGGAGCCGTCCACGTTCACGGCCACACGGTTCCAGGACCCTGCCGAGCACGCGCTTCTCGGAGCTCTGCAGGCCATGGTGGAGGAGATCGACGCGGCGCGGGACACACGGCCGTTTGCCGGGCTCCTGACCTCGCTGTCCGGGCTGGCCACTCCCATCGACGCCTATTTCGACAAAGTGCTGGTCAACAGTGAAGATGCGGCCGTCCGTGACAACCGGCTCGCGTTCCTGGCGGCCACCTATGCGTTGTTCGGCCGCTTCGCCGATTTCCAGAAACTGGTGGAAAACAGCACACCCGGTCGCTAGCGACCATCGCCCCCATTCGAGCCCGCTCCGGGGCTCGATCGCGAACCCGCCGAAACCGCGAAAGCCTTTCCCACAAGTACACATTGACAGTTTTCGCAAACCTGTGATACAGTTCTCGGTGGACTAGGGGCAAAGGGTTCGATCTCGGGGCGGGAAACCGCCCGACCCTTGCATGGCTTCATCTCTCACGGGCGTGCTGGTATCTAGACGTCCAGGTTCGCCGACCACCGTTGGTGTAGTAACCCGACACCTGACCGACCGACGGTTGTACAGGCCTGTTCCCTCGCGGACGAGGGAGATGAAGCGAGTGTCGTTTCTTTTGTACCGAATCGTTCCCCGTCTTTTGTCCGCGCGACGCTGCGCCCCAGCGAAGCGATGCAGTGAATAAATTGGGTTTCGCGTATTCACATTCCTTCTCAGCAACGATGGGGGAATACGTATGAAGAAAGTTTTGCGTCAGTCACTCGTCCTCGCTCTTGGCGTGGCGCTTGTCTCGTCGGCGGCGTACGCAAAGAAGACGGACAGTGGCTATGGCTCTTATAGCCGGACCTCAAACTGGTCCGACGTGATGTCGTTCGACAATCCGGCCGCTGCTGATCGTAGCAACGGTCTGAATGCGTCGGCGGTCGCCACGACAGCTGTGTTGAACTCTTCGAAGTTCGACTCGGGCGCGTCGTGCACGGCGAACAGCTGGACCACGGTCGACATTACACAGCAGACCGGCAACTGGTGGCACGTCGATGACTTTACAACCGCTCCCTGGGGCGGCACGACGACCGGCGCCGGTATTTCGCTGACTCCGATTCAGGGTGCGCGTTCGATGTGGATGGCGGCTCTGCCTCCGGGCGGTGGCCCCGTCAACACGATCCTGTGCGGATACCTCGCACTTCCGGGCTACGGTAACGGTTGGAACCAGGCCTTCTGCTCGAAGGCTTGCTTGACGACCGCCGGCGGTCCGACGTCGGATCTGGACGTGGCCTTCGTGCTGCGTTTTGACTCCGAGCCCAGCTACGACGGTACGGTCCTCGAGTACACGACGGACTGCCCCGGTAACGTGGGTTGGACTGAAATCGACGGTGGCGCGACGGCAGCGGGTTGGAGCGGACCGGGACAGGTCTCGATCGCCAGCTCGTACGCTGTGGGCGCCGGCCCGGTCAAGGTTCGTCTCCACTTCACGGCGGACACGTCGTGGTCCAACCAGGACGGTCTCTATCCTGGCATGGGCGTGGCGATCGACTCGCTGACCTGGGAAGGTCTCCCGGTTGAAGGTTTCGAGACCACGGCCATCGGCGCGAGCAGCTCGACCGACTGGCAGGCTTGCAACACGCCGGGCTTCGGCAACTACCTCGCCCTCTTCAAGAAGGCGACCGGCGCGAACTATGAAGACCAGTGCCTTGACAACCTCGGTTGCTACTGGGCTGCGATTCAGGGTTCGACCGAGTTCTACAACTGCGGTGTGCCGGCACAGGCCACGCAGAAGATCGTCCCGCACGTCAACGTGCGTGGCGAGTACATCTCCAACGAAATCTGGTCGCCCGTCATGTCGCTCACAGGCACGTCTGGTAGCGATTTCCGTATTCGCTACACGGTCTACCGCGACCTGCCGCTCGACAACCTGATCTTCCACGTCTGGCACGTGCGCACCATCGATACCGGCGGTTGCCCGAGCGCGTGGGCGGATCGTAACTTCGTGTACTACGGTGACCAGAAGGATTGGCTCATCACCGAAAACGCTATCGGCTCCAAGGTCAACGTTGCCACCGGCGCGTCGATCCAGGTCGCCATTGGCGTGCTCGACATGTGCCCGTTCTGGTGCGGTATTTTCGGAACCGGTCTGTGCCACAGCCCGGCGCCGTATATCGACTCCGTAAAGGTCCTTCGTATCGACACGATTGGCCCGCAGTGGGACATTCGCGACATCGATACGTTTAACGACAACTTCGCCACCGACGGTACGCTCACTGGTACTGCTCGCGTCGACGAAGCGATCGACATCAAGCCGAGTGCCAGCGCGACGTTCACGCCGGGTGACTCTGCTATCGTGTTGTTCCTTCTCGATCCGAAGTATCAGAGCGGTGCCGGTACCCTGAGCTCAGGTCTCCTCGCGGACCCGAACGTGTCAACGTTCGTCGGCCGTCACAAGACCAAGCGTCAGGCGTACGGTTACTTCACGGTGACGCCGTTCTCGGCAGCGAAGATCGGTCCGGGCATTTCTGATGGTCCGGGCGGTCAGGCGAACCGTTACCCGTACATGGGTACCGTCGTCGCCGGTGGCAAGACGTGGGCGCAGGTCCGCATGGACTACACGTACACGGGTACGGCCACCAATCCCGGAAACGGTCACCCGTCTCCGAACGCTCCGGCGTACGTTGCGAACCGTTTCAACATCGACATCAACGACAATCTGTTCACTCCTGGTGACACGGTCGAGTACTTCTATTCGGCCTCCAGCTTGGACGGGACGACTTACTTCTCGACGAACTGGGGAACCACGACGAACATCACTGAAGTTGCTGCCAACCCGATGGAAATCACCATCCTTCCGGCCGGTGGTTTCAACCGCGGCGGCGACATCCTGTATGTCGACGGTGCTGATGGTTTCGGCGTGCAGAACTACTACGACGGTGCGTTCCTGACGCTCGGTCTTGCTACCAAGATCGACCGTTTCGACGTGCGCGGTCCTTCGTCCGGTGTCAGCAACCGCCTCGGCGGTCGCGTGTACAACGTGGCAGGACAGCTCAACGCTGCGTATAAGAAGATCATCTGGGATTCCGGTCTCCTCTCCATCACCCTCGGTGACGGCAGCGGCGATCCGGAAAAGACGGATGACTACGCTCTCATGAACACGTTCCTGGGCAACCAGACTCCGTCCAACTTCGGCGGCGTCATGCTGCTCGGCGATCGTCAGCCTGAGTATCTGAATGGTTATGCCGGTGCCAGCGCGGTTGCGTTCAAGAGCACCTACATGCCGTTCACGCTCATCAACAACAACCACCGCCTCGCGCCGTCGAGCTTCGCAATTTCGCCGGCTATGAAGGCGTGGCCGGGTCGTGCGTACACCAGCGGTGCGAACAACGACTTCACGTTGTTCGGCGGCTGCCCGGGCCTCAATGACTTCGACGTCATTGGCGCCTCCGGCTCGTCGCGCGTTGAGATGTCGTACAACACGGCCTCCAACGCCAACGGTGGTGTGGTGTCGAACAAGACAGTCAACGGGAACGGTGCGACGGTGACGGTCATTCAGACCGGCTTCTCGCTCAACTACGTTCGCGACGACGAATTGGACGGCATCTCCGATCGTGCGCTCTTCCTGCGCGACTCGATTTTCTACATGGGCAACAACCCGCCGCAGGTCACTGGTGCGGGTCCGGCGCTCAAGAACAGCCTCGCGCAGAACTATCCGAACCCGTTCAACCCGCAGACGACCATCGCGTTCACGATCAAGGATCGCGGTGCGGTGACCCTCAAGGTCTACAACGTCAACGGCGAACTGGTGCGGACGCTTGCGAACGACAGCCGTGCGGCGGGTACGTACTCACTCACGTGGGACGGCCACAACGACGCTGGTCAGTCGGTTTCGAGCGGCGTGTACTTCTACAAGCTCGTGACGAACAACTTCTCGCAGACGAAGAAGATGGTTCTTCTGAAGTAAGGGGTTTTTTCAACCGAGTTTCGTAGCTCGCGGGGGCTGCACCGAAAGGTGCGGCCCCCGTTTTTTTTGAGGGTCGACCGTCACGTTGCGAAATGCGGTCGCAGGTCGCTCCTTGCTCCCACTCCTTGCGGGACCACAATCCCGATTGGACCGCGCTTCCTTGTAGCGACGGCACTCGTGTCGCCGCTACTGGACAGGTGATTTCGCATCGGAGCGACCTGCACTCGCTTCCGCGGATTGAAACCCGCTCGCACGTGCTCGCTTTCAGGCTTCAATGGGGTCCGATTCGGTCCCGGCGCACCGCCGCCCCTTATCTCCCTGGGTGCGAATACGGCCGTAGGGGCGGGGGGTAAATTGGGGACCGGGACCGACCCTAGTTTCAGCGGGGCTGCTCGGGGACCGTGGGGCGGGACACCCAGAATCGCATTGACACTTTTTTCAGGATTCCCTTATATTTCAAACGCTTCAGTGTCAGTCCCCAACACCAGACAGATCCCGCACGGAGGAGTCGTTCTTCGAATGAGAAGGTACGTCCAGGGAATTGCTCTACTCGCCGTTGTCATCGCGGCGATGACCGCATCGTGTCGCCGGCAGCAGCCGTCGTTGATCGATCGCAACCAGGCGCCCGACACACAGCTCTGGTACGCACCGCCGGACTCGAGCGAATACGAATACACGGTTCACATGTACTGGCGCGGTATCGACCGCGACGGCACCACGTCTCGCTTCATCTGGGCGGTCCAGGACACAATCGCCGGACAAGGTCTCTCCTGGAATCCGTCGCTGCGGCTGCGCGATTATCGGGCCGGCCACATCACCACGCGCACGGATTCTGTGTTTGCCTTCACGGCGTACAAGAACGTTTCGGGTGTGGGCGTACGCAAGAACCGACAGGCGTTCTTCGTGGCTTCCATCGACGACAACGGCGTCATCGATCCCCAGCCCGCAGCGGTCGAGTTCGTGGCTACCATCGCTCAGCTCCCCCAGATCCGCTTCACGAATCATATCGACGGGATCAAGCGCCCGTATCGCTACCAGATACCGCCCCGGGACACGGTGGGCATGTACAAGCCGTTCGCGGTCAGCTATCACGGCATCACATCCAATGGCCGTATTCGCGGTTATCAGTATTTCCCGCTGAGCACTGAAATCGTCGTTCCGGGCTCCGGTCTGTGGTATGACAACATCGCGGACACAACGCGCGATTTTGCCAACACGGTTACCAATCCGATTCCCGACGGGACGTTCCGGTTTGCCGCCAAGTGTATCGACGATGCCGGCGCCGAATCCCAGGTGGATGCGGGGGCGTTCCGCAGCGGTGTCAGCCAGATTGTGGTCAACTTTGACCCCAACACCTGGATGACGCGGGTCAAGCGCACCACGTTCTACGCGGATTCCGTGGTGGTGAGGGACATCAACTTCACCGACAGCAAGGCCGACACGGTGCCTTACAAGAGCTGGATCACCATTTTTTACTACGCGCACGATGACAGGCGCGACACCAAGCTATGCTCAGTTGCCGATCCCGACGAGTGCATCGATTTTAATGTCAAGGTGGTGCGTGCATCCGCGCGCAACGGGGCGCTGTTCGAAGACAGCGGATTGCTTCCGCGTAACGGTGTCCACGACTCCGACGCCAACTCGACGGCCGATTCGAACAGCGTGAATATCGGATCCTACGAATACGACCTTCGGGCCGTGGCGGTGGACGAAAACGGTACACGCGACGGCACGCCGGCCAATGCCCATGTTATCGGTAATTTCGACCCGACGATGGATACCTTCGCGATGACGGATCAATTCGGCGCGCCCTTGAGCACGGCCGGCGTCGACACGTTGACCTGGAACTTTTACAAGGGAATCGGCTGGCCTTACGATGCGCAGAGCGACACGGTTCAGACCGATGATCGCTATTTCAAGGAGTTTGGATTTCACCTGATCGCCACCGGTCACGACGACCGGCGCGACCCCGCGGGCTCCGCCATCAAGTCGTGGCGCTACGGCGCTTTTACCGGCTTCCAGAGCCTCAACAACCCGGGCAACTCGGTGCAGATTGGCCGCTCGGGCGCGGCCTGGTTCTCGGGTGATGCGCCGGACCATGTCGATGAGCTGGCCCGGGTGAAAGTGCGCTACGATGATCCCCAGGGTGACGACGTCTTTGCCAATCCGGCCGAATACGGACTTGGCTATGTCAATCAGGTGATTACCATCGTATTTTACGGGCGTGACACAAAATTGCTGGAAGCCAATTTTGATCAGTTCGTGTTCTGGAATTTCGTACCACCAGGTGAGAAGGCAAGCACGTTGAGTAGCAAGAACCTGATCAACTCGATCAACGCGGAGATATCCGGTCGTTGGACCCAGCCCAAGGTCGTAAGTTTCTATCTCCGGTTCACGCGTTAGGGAGCTCAACATGAAACGAATCGTCATCTTTACGGTGCTCGCAGTGGCTGCTGTGTTGGCTGCGTGTTCCAACAAGGGAGTTGAGGGCACCCTCAAGGCGAACCAGCCTCCCACGGTCTGGTTGTCCGCAGGTCCGCCCGAGGGCTCGACCGGCAAGTATCGCATCCAGATGTTCTGGGGCGGATGGGATCCGGACGGCGAGATTGCCGGCTACGAGTATCTCGTCAGCGACAATGAAGGGACATTCAACCCGGCCGACACGGTGGGCGTGCCCTGGCGACCGGTCGCAGGCAACGATTCGAGTTTCACTTTCAGCGCCGACGAGCCGGTGGATACGCTGCACGCGGACAACACCAAGCAGGTGGACGTGTTCACGCGCTCGCATACCTTCTTCATTCGCGCCGTGGACCGCGAGGGGTTGCGCTCGAAGGTTCCGGCGTACCGCTCGTTCACGTCGCGCACGCTCTCTCCCGAGGTTCACATCGAGCGTCCGCAGGTTTTTGCACTCAACCCGGCGGCGGTTCCGCAGATCTCGACCTACCGATGGAAGGCGCTGGACTGGGTTGACGACCTGTTGCTCTCGCAGGATCCGGACTCGGTCCAGTACGCGCTGATCCCGGTGCCGGCCGCCGACGGCTCCAACTACACGCCCACGATTCAGGCGTTACAGCGCGGAGAGAAGGAGCAATATTTCCGACCCTGGGTCTGGTACAAGGCGCCCCAGGACAGCGGTAAGTTCTGGACGACACCCGTCATCGACCCCGGCAAGTACGTCTTTGCGATCCGCGCCAAGGACGAAGCCGGCGCCATCACGCCGGTCTTCAATCCGGATGACGCGAACAGCGGCACGCGTGGCAACGTTCGTCGCGTGAGCGTAGGACCGCTCACCAGCGGCCCGACCATGACGGTACAGAACGATTACGTCGGGATCATTCGCACAACCTCGTGCAATACCCCGACCAGCATTCTGGACAGTCCCGCCGGCGTGCCCTTGAGTTTCAAGATCCAGGCCACGGCCGACTCCTACGGCGGCACCATTGCCGGATACCGTTACGGCTGGGATATTCCCGACTTGAACGATCCCGAGCAGTGGGAGATCGATGTCACGCCGTTCCTCAGCACGGCGGTTGTACCCCCGCGCACGTTCTTCTTCGGTACCCACACGCTCACGATGGAAGTGGTGGACAATTCGGGGTACTGCTCCCGTGTCGAAGTGAAAGTGAACATCATCCAGTTCACGCTCGACCGCAATCTGCTGGTCGTGGACGACGACAGCAGCGACGAAGTGGTGGGGGCGGGCTGGAGCGGTGTTGGCAGCGGTCCCAATGACCAGGAGCACGATCAGTTCTGGATCGACGCCGCCGCCGAAGTGAGCGGGTTCGACGAAGTGATCGACATGATCGACACCAAGCAGCGCTTCATCCCGCTGGCGACACTGGCACAGTACAAGTCCATCATCTGGGACGTGTACGGTGCCAACTCCAATGCGAGCGCGGCGAAGCAGCCGTTGATCTACGATTACATCTCGCACCGTCCCAAGAACCCGACTACTGCCCCGGCCGGCAAGCTGCAGCCCAACGTGCTGGCGCTAACCATGGCCGCCGGCGGTCATATCATGCTCTGTGGACGCCAGCCCGTGCAGGAGGTGTGCAGCCGTGTCTATACCAAGGGTGCGCGGTTCCCGCTCATCTTCCTGTACGAATTGGAGGGGGCACAGGCCTCGCCGCCTTCGGGGGATGCCCTTACGAGCCCGATCGGCGATCTGTCCTTTGCCTATCGCGAGCTCTGTCTGGAGACGATCGACTTTGCCCTCCAGACCACATCCCTGCGCCGTGCAAGCAAGCAGTATTGTCGCATCGACGCCATCCGTCCGCACGGAGGAGCCGCGACGGCTCCCCGCGAGGACACCATGCGCGAGGCGTTTTCGCTCGATCCCAATTTCCCGACCCTGACACTGCGGCCCGAAGCCGCCGGGCCGGGTCAGTGGTACGAACCCTCGCAGTTCGGGCTCGATGCCGAGGTTTACAACCCGACGTACTTCAAGCAGCTCTGCCAGAGCGTGCCGCGCAACACCCGTTCCTGCTTCCAGCCCATCTATGGTTTGGAGTGTTTCGATACGCTCGAGCCGACGTACCACCAGCCCATCGCGTTCTGGACCAGCGCGTTCGCGGATCGCGTGGCGGAGGTGCCCGGCGCTGTTGCGGCGCGCAGCATCGTGTTTGGTTTTTCGCCGGTGTACATCAAGCCCGCGGAAATGCAGCAGGCGCTTGATTACGTGTTTTTCAAAGAGTGGAAGCTGCCCAGGCGCACCATCGTGCGCGCAGCCGGCTCGCCCTGATGGGTCCCCGCTAGACCAGGAGGCCACGCTTGAAGTTGACCTTTTCCCGGACAGGCGCGGCGGCTATTGCCGCCGCGCTGTCTCTGTTCCACGTATCATCGGCGCACGCGCAGGCGGCCGATTCACTGCTCCTGTCGGCGCCCACCGGCGTCAAAGCGTGGAGCGTTTACGATCCGGGCGACAAGAAGTTCGCGGTCTGGATCACCTGGAATGATATCCCCAACAACGTGGGGACATTGATCAGCACGGCGGACACCACCGGCTGGTCGTTGGTAACGCCGCCCGCCGGCCTTTCCTTTCCCACCGTATCCGGCGCGTATACCGGTGACATCGACCGCACGGTTGCATTTCACGCCACCCGTGCCGGTGTCGTGGGTGTCGACTCGTTGATCGTCACGTACGAGGTCCGGCGCGAGGAGTACTTCAGCGGTAGAGTGACGATCGGCTCCAGTTACGTCCCGGGAACGGCCATACCGCTCAATTTCCGCGACCAGCGCACAAACACTCCGGTCAATTTCGGGCTCAGCATTGCGTTTTCGGCCGGAAGCATGGACCTCCAGGGCACGTTCGTGGTCGGACTCGAGGACTTCGAAGGTTTCCACATCTGGCGTGGCATCAACAAGAATGGTAGTGACCTGGAAATTATCGGCGAGCTTTCCAAGCAGGAGGCCTTCAGGGGCAGAAAAACCGGAGGCAGCCTGGCCGACTCCGTCTATTTCTACGACATTGTGCCCAAGCTGCGCACGCATTCACCGTGGATTTCACCATTCGGTTCGATCGAATGTCTTGGAAGTGTGATCGACCTCGATCTCGATCAGGATGAGTACTTCTGGTTCGACTGCAATGGCACCAACGGCTTCACGTACTATTACACGGTAACGACGTTCGATCGCGGCTATAACGCATCTGCCGGCTCCCAGGGGTTGAGCAAGTTCGACAACTGCACACCCTCGGACGGTACACCTTATCCGTGCAAGGACACTCTGCTACCGGTGGCGCTTGCCGTCGATCCGCAGTCGGATCTATACAACGTGTACGTGGTGCCCAATCCAGTGCGCACCGGGAGCAGCCGGCTCACTACCGACAACTATCACAACTTTCCGGATGGGCGCGTGCGTTTCGTGAATCTGCCCACGCAATGCACGATCAAGATTTTCACGGTGGCGGGGGATCTGGTGTGGACCAAGGACCACAACGACTCGACGGGAAACGTGGAATGGGACACCCGGAATTACTCCGAGCAGGACGTCGCATCCGGTGTGTACGTGTACCGTATCGAGGCCGGGTCCAACTCGGTTTACGGGCGCATCGTCGTCATTCGCTGAGCACGCGCGTCGCGTTCCGGCACAGAATTGTTTGGGCGGGGCCGCAGCCTTGAAGGTGCGGCCCCGCCGTGTTTCCCGCCGAATTGACGCCTGACCGGGGGCTTTGTTAAAGTCCATTGGAATCATAACGTTGGAAAGGAAACCGCCATCCGCATGAAACCGTCCACCGCCGCTGCCGTTCAAATGCAGAACTACATCAACGGAAAATGGGTGCCCTCCAAGACGGCACACGTGAGCGAGAATCGAAACCCCGCCGACAACGACGACCTTGTCTGCACGTTCCCGGAATCCTCCACCCAGGATGTCGACGATGCGGTCGCGGCGGCAAAAAAGGCCTACAAATCGTGGCGCCTGGTGCCCGCGCCGAGGCGCGCAGAATACCTGTTCAAGGTCGGAGCGATACTCGCCCGCGACAAGGAGAACCTCGCGCGCGATATGACGCGCGAAATGGGGAAGGTGCTGGCCGAGACGCGGGGTGACGTGCAGGAGGGTATAGACACTGCCTATCTCGCGGGCGGCGAGGGGCGGCGCCTGTTCGGTGACGCCGTGCCGTGCGAGCTTCCCAACAAGGCGGGCTGGTCGGAGCGGCATCCCGTCGGCGTGGCCGGCCTCATTACCCCGTGGAACTTCCCCATGGCCATCCCCACCTGGAAGATGTTCCCCGCGCTCGTGTGCGGGAACACCGTGGTCCTGAAACCCGCCGAGGATACGCCGCTCTCTTCCTACAATCTGGTGAGAGCGTGCGAAGAGGCGGGCATTCCCGAGGGGGTCGTGAATCTGGTCAGCGGCCATGGACACGTCGTGGGTAATCACATCGTCGAACATGGTGATGTGCGCGTGGTGTCGTTTACCGGGTCTTCGGAAGTGGGCCGCCTGATCGGAGAGAAGTGCGGCAGGTCGCTCAAGCGCGTGTCGCTCGAGCTGGGCGGCAAGAACGCGCAGATCGTGATGGATGACGCCGACCTCGAACTCGCCCTCGAGGGCGTGCTGTGGGGGGCGTTCGGAACCACCGGGCAGCGCTGTACCGCGACCAGCCGTCTCATTCTGCACAAGTCCATCAAGAAGAAGTTCGTCGACATGTTGATGGAGCGCGTGAAGACCTTGAAGCTCGGCAACGGCCTCAATCCGGGCGTGCAGGTCGGTCCTTGCGTCAGCAAGTCACAGCGCGACACCGTTCACCGCTACGTGCAGATCGGAAAGAACGAGGACCGCGCGACACTGCTGTGCGGCGGCGAGTTCTATACCAGGGGCGAATGCGAGAAGGGCTGGTTCTACGCACCCACCATTTTCGACAACGTGACGCGCTCGATGCGCATTGCCCGCGAAGAAATTTTCGGTCCGGTACTCGCGGTGCTGGAAGTGAAGGATCTCGACGATGCCATCGAAACCCTCAACGATACCGACTACGGTCTCTCCAGTTCCATCTACACGCGCGATGTGAACGCCGCCTTCCGCGCCATCCGCGATATCGAGTCGGGGATTACGTATGTCAACGGTCCGACCATCGGGGCGGAAGTGCAGTTGCCCTTCGGCGGCGTCAAGAACACCGGCAACGGCCACCGCGAAGCGTCGCACACCGTACTCGACATTTTCACGGAATGGAAATCGGTGTACGTCGACTACAGCGGCCGGCTGCAGCGCGCCCAGATTGACACCGAGGCGTAGGGCAGCATGACCACGGCGGCAAGGCAGTGGGTGTACTTCTTCGGCGCGGGCAGCGCCGACGGTGGCTCCGAGCTGCGTAACCTCCTGGGCGGCAAGGGCGCCAACGTGGCCGAGATGGCGCGGCTCGGAATTCCGGTCCCGCCCGGTTTCACTCTGACCACGGACGTGTGCAATCATTTCATGCTCAACCAGGGCGCGTACCCGGAGGGGCTGCGCGAGTCGGTTGAGACCGGCCTGGAGCGTCTGGAATCGATCACGGGAAAGCGTTTCGGCGACGCGGCCAATCCGCTGCTGGTGTCGGTGCGATCGGGCGCGCGCGTTTCCATGCCCGGCATGATGGACACGGTCCTGAACCTCGGCCTCAACGATGTTACGGTAAAGGGCCTGGCCGCACGAGCAATCCGCGTTTTGCTTTTGACAGCTACCGGCGCTTCATCCAGATGTACGGCGACGTAGTGATGGGTGTGCACTCGTCGAAGTTCGAACACGTTCTCGCGGGTGCGCGCAGGGCGGCTGCCGTGGCGGACGACGCGCATCTGCCGGCGACGGTGCTGGACGGGCTGGTGGGTCAGTACCGGGCTCTGGTCAAGGAAGCGACGGGCACCGACTTTCCGCAGGACCCGCAGGCTCAGCTGTGGGGCGCCATCGCCGCCGTGTTCCAGTCGTGGAACTCGCCGCGCGCCATCTCCTACCGCGCAATGAACGGTTATCCCAACGACTGGGGGACCGCGGTCAACGTGCAGGCCATGGTGTTCGGAAACATGGGCGACGATTCCGCGACCGGGGTTGCGTTCACGCGCGACCCGTCGTCGGGGGAAAAGCGCTTCTGCGGCGACTATCTCATCAATGCGCAGGGCGAGGATGTGGTGGCGGGGATTCGCACGCCGGTGAGCGTCAACGGCACGCCGGACAGTCTCGAAAAGAAGATGCCGGCCCTGTACGCGGAACTGGTCTCGACCGCCGATCGGCTCGAGCGCCACTATCACGACGTGCAGGACATCGAGTTCACGATCGAAAGCGGCCGGCTCTGGCTTCTGCAAACGCGCAGCGCCAAGCGCACGGGACGCGCCGGGGTGCGTTGCGCAGTGGAAATGGTGCGCGAAAATCTGATCGATACGCGCACGGCCGTGCGCCGCGTGTCGCCGGAGCAGGTGGACCAGTTGCTGCACCCCACCATCGATGCCGAAAAAGCTCCGGCGCCGATTGCCATCGGACTGCCGGCGTCGCCGGGTGCGGCGTCCGGAAAGATCGTATTTCACGTCGAGCGCGCGGTGGCGCTGGCCAAAGACGGCGTCGCCGTCGTGCTGGTGCGGTCGGAAACGTCACCCGAGGACATCGACGGCATGCGCGTGGCGCGCGCGATCCTCACGGCCACCGGCGGTATGGCGTCACACGCCGCGCTGGTGGCGCGCGGCATGGGGAAGTGTTGCGTGGTGGGTTGCGGTGATGTGGAAGTCGACTACGCCAAGCGCGAGATGCGCGTTCACGGCAAAACGTATCCCGAGCTCACGGAGATCACCGTAGAAGGCAGCACCGGCAACGTGTATCCGGGCGTCATTCCCACCGTGCAGGCGGAGCTGGACAACGATTTCGAGCAGTTCATGCAATGGGTCGACGCGGCCCGGCGCCTGCGCGTGCGCGCCAATGCCGACACGCCTGAAGACGCGCGCACGGCGCGCAAGTTCGGTGCGGAAGGTATCGGCCTGTGTCGGACCGAGCACATGTTCTTCCGCGAGGACCGCATCGACTGGGTGCGGCGCATGATTCTGGCCGATTCGCGCGAGGCGCGTCTCGTCGCGCTGGAAAAAATCCTCCCCATGCAGCGCGATGATTTCGAAGGCGTGTTTCGCGCCATGGCGAACCTGCCCGTGAACATTCGCCTGCTGGACCCGCCGCTGCACGAGTTTGTGCCGGGCGAGCCGGCGGAGATTCAGGCCCTGGCCAGACGCATCAACGTCGATGCCGTCGCGCTTGCCTCGAAAGTTCGCATGCTGCACGAGTTCAACCCCATGCTCGGCCACCGTGGCTGTCGTCTCGGTATCACGTTTCCGGAAATCTACGAAGTGCAGGTGCGCGCCATCATGGAAGCGGCGGTGGCGGTGTCGCGCGAGGGCATCACGGTGAAGCCGGAAATCATGGTGCCGCTCGTGGGGCTGCGCTCGGAGCTGGCACTTCTGCGCGACATGATCGTGCGTGTGGCGGATGGCGTCATGGCCGATGCGGGGCACCGCGTGCACTACACGGTGGGCACGATGATCGAAGTGCCGCGCGCAGCGCTGGTCGCCGCCGAGATCGCGCAGGTCTCCGACTTCTTCAGCTTCGGCACCAATGATCTGACTCAGATGGCATTCGGCTTCAGCCGCGATGACGCGCCGAAATTTTTGCGCGCTTACCTGGAAACGCACGTGCTGCAGAACGATCCCTTCGAAACCATCGACGTGGACGGTGTGGGTGCGCTGGTGCGCATGGCCACGGAGCAGGGGCGTGCCGCCAAGCCCGACCTCAAGGTGGGGGTATGCGGCGAGCACGGCGGCGATCC
>CAZULB010000044.1:0-3458 GCA_964621155.1 uncultured bacterium
AACCATGCGCATGGTGGCACCGTCGGACGCGTCCGTGCTGATCACCGGAGAGAGCGGAACCGGCAAGGAGCTGGTGGCGAAGGCCATCCATTACAACAGTCCGCGTCGCACCCAGCGACTGGTCACCGTGAATTGCGCCGCCATTCCCCACGAACTGCTGGAGAGCGAACTCTTTGGGCACGTTCGTGGCGCCTTTACGGGCGCTGTCCGTGACAAGGCCGGCAAGTTCGAGCTGGCGCGCGGCGGCACGCTGTTCCTGGATGAGATCGGCTCCATGCCCGTGACGCTGCAGGCCAAGCTTCTGCGCGCGCTGCAAGAGCGCGAGATCGAGCGCGTTGGAGACGAGAAGACGACAGAAGTGGATGTGCGCGTGCTGGCAGCCACCAACCGCGCACTGCCCGCATTGATCGCACAGGGATTGTTTCGAGAAGATCTGTATTACCGACTGAACGTGGTGCCGCTACGGCTGCCCGCGCTGCGCGAAAGAACCGGCGACATTCCCGTGCTCGCGAAACACTTCATCACGCGCTTCGCGGGCGACACGAAGGTGACCATGGGCCGCGGCGCGCTCGACGCGCTCTCCCGCTATCGATGGCCGGGAAACGTGCGTGAGCTGGAGAACTTCTGCGAACGCATCGTACTCATGCGCTCGGGCAATAGCATCGACGAGTCGATGGTCGAGCGGCACCTCTCGGCGCTCGCCGGCGACGCCGCCCCTTCCACCGCGACCCTGCGCGAAATCGAACGCGCCGCGGTGCTGGATGCGCTGCGCTCGAGCGGGTGGAACCAGTCCCGCGCCGCGCGCCGCCTGGGCGTGCCGCGCCACATCCTGCTCTACCGCATGAAGAAGTTCGACATCCGGGCCGAGGAGTGAATCCGCGCGCGCCAGCGCGCGCCGTTGGCAGGTCGCGCAATTCGTGCTAGCCTACGCGGATTCTCGCGGCAAGAAGCCGTAGTTCCCCCCGGTTAAGGAGTATTGCATGCGGCGTGTGTTTCTCATGGCGGCTTCGCTTCTGGCCGCCGCGCTCCCGGTGCGGAGCGCGGATTACTTCCAGCAATTCCATCACACCACCATCAACGTGAAGCTCGACGCCACCCGCAAGTGGGTGTCGGGCAACGAGACCATTCTATACGTGAACAACTCGCCCGACACGCTGCGCGAGTTCTATCTGCACCTGTATCCCAACGCCTTCAAGAGCAAGAACTCCGCGTACATGCGGGATCAAAACCGGAAATACAACCTCGTGCTGAAGGACCTGTCCGACGAGGACAAGGGCTGGTTGGACATCAAGGACGTGCAGATCGACGGCAAGGGAGTCGAGCCCATCATCGACGACACCATCGCGAAGATGGCGCTTCCCGCTCCCCTCATGCCGGGAGATTCGATGCGCGTGGAGCTCACGTTCGACGGCAAGATCCATCGCGCGCGCGATCGTTCGGGTTACAAGGGCAACCACTTCGACATGGCGCAGTGGTATCCCAAGATCGTCGTGTACGACGAAAAAGGATTTCATCCCGACAAGTTCATGACGGGCGAATTCTACGGAGAGTTCGGCACCTTCGATGTGAACATCGAGTTGCCGGAGAACTTCGTGGTGGCGGCGACGGGCGTGGTACAGAGCGGTGATCCCGGCTGGACCTACAATCCGCCGCACGCGGGCAGGAACGCCAGGCCCCGCCCCAAGACCGACAAGACCAAGGTCGTCCACTTCCACGCCGAGAAGGTGCACGACTTCACCTGGGCGGCCGATCCGTCCTTCGTGGTGCAGGACACCACCATGGGCGACCTCAAGATCTACAGTGTGTACCGCCAGAAAAGCGCCAAGTCCTGGGAAGACTCAACGCTCGCCCACGTGACGCGTGCGGTGAATTTTCTCGAGAAGCATGTCGGCAAGTACCAGTGGCCGCAGATTACCGTGTGCGAAATGATGCGCACGGGCGGCATGGAATACCCGATGTTCATCCTCAACGGCCGCGCCTCCGAAGGACTCGTGCTGCACGAGTACGGCCACCAATACTTCTACGGCTTCCTTGCCAACAACGAGCGCGAGGAAGCGTGGATCGATGAAGGCTTCGCGTCATTCATTGCACGCTACTACCAGGTGCAGCGTTACGGACAATATGGCGACAGAAGCCGCTGGAACTGGTACCAGAGGATCACGCCGCAGTACAAGATGTGGGAGGAAATGCGTCGCGACGTGTTCGACCTCGTGCGCCGCGGCTATGGCGAACGCACCTCATTCCGTGCCGAGAAGTACGACAACAGCTATCGCACTCATGTCTACCAGAAAGCGGCGCTGACATACAACGCCATGCGCTTCGTGGCCGGCGATTCCACTTTCGACAGGATCAACCACACCTTCTTCGACGAGTGGCAGTTCAAGCACGTGAACGAGGACCGCTATCGCGGCGCGGCCGAGAAGGTGCTCGATCGCGACCTTTCGCGCCAGTTCGAACAGTGGTTGCACACCACCAAGACCGTCGACTACTCGCTCGACGATGTGCGCACCAAGGCAGATTCCACGGGAGTCAGCGCGCGCGTCGTGGTGACACGCAAAGGTGAGCTCTACTGTCCCATCGACGTCGTGTTCACCATGAAAGACGGATCCACCGTGCGCGAGCGCATGGATGCGCGCAACCGGTCCATGGTGGCGAAGGTGCACCTGCCGTCGGTGCCCGTGCGCACCGCCGTCAATCCGGACAACGAGATCATGGACGTCGACATGACCAACAACTTCTTCCCGCGCAAGAAGGACTTCCAGATCGACTGGCCCAACAACAACTACTATCCCGAAGATGCGTATGTGATCCGCCATCGTCCCGCCATCTGGTATAACGATGTCGACGGCGCCAAGGTCGGATATCATCTCTATGGAAGCCGCGCGGGCTGGTGGAAGCGATATCGGCTGGGACTCTATTATGGAGCGGAGAGCGGGCAGCTCGATTGGTCGGGCTCGGCGGAATGGCCCAACCACCTGCTCGGCGGCAACGGGTACTACTTCCTTTCGGGCTACCGCATGGAGGGTCGCAACGACGGTCGCGCCGGCATCCAGATTTCCAAGCGCCCGAAGCTGATCGTCCCGCCCACGCAGACGATCACGCTTGGCTACGGCTACCACGAGCTGCGCGACCCCGACTACCTGACGAGCTCCGAAATCTACGACACCACCAACGCCGACACCGGGCCGTTCTTCGCGTATTCAATTCAGCCCGAGCTCGATATTGCGACCGTGCACTTCGGCGCGGGACTCGACATGGGCCGCACGTGGCTGGGCGGCGACGTGAAGTATGAGCGCTTCAGCACCGAACTCTGGCTCAAGTCACGCCCGGAAGTGGCGAAGCTGGACTGGCGCCTGCGCGTGTTCGGCGGCTTCACCGGCGGCGCGGCGGCGCGCCCGCGCCGATCGAAAAAGGCGGGGGGGGGGGGCCACACACCCCCACCACCCCGCGTGGGGGGC
>CAZULB010000044.1:3468-22110 GCA_964621155.1 uncultured bacterium
GCAGCGCAAGTTCTACCTGGCGGGTGCGGGATCCATCGCACGCGACGAACGCTTCTGGCTGCGCAGCCCGGGTGCTGTGCCCGAGGACCTGCACTACCTGGAACCCGGCGACGGCAACCTGCGCGGTTACGGTCAGGGCACGTTCGCGGTGAACAAGCTGGTCGCGTTCAATACCGAGATCGGCACCAAAGTGCCGGGCCGGATTGCAAAGTTCATTTCGCCCATCGTCGGAACCATGTCGCTCTACGGCTTCTACGACGCGGGCTGGGTGCTCGACACGCACAACCCTATCGGCAGCAGCACACGCATTCAGTCTTTTGTGGACGATGGGCTCTTCAACGCGCGCATCGACGACGCCGGTGTCGGCATTCGTTCCGACGTGAAGTGGCCATTCTGGAACTTCACCTGGCGTCTCGACTCTCCGTTGTGGGTGAGCAACCCGGAAGTGAACGGCGAGACCAAGCAGACCGACTGGCGCTACAATTTCAGCATCATAGCGACGTTCTGATCACTTCGCGGCTTCGATGACCGCTGCGGCCGCTTCGTCGACCATGGCGTCGGTGAGCTCCGCGTACATCGGCAGCGAAATGATCTGCGGGACCACCTTCTCCGCCACCGGGAACGCGCCCTTCTTCAGGCCCAGGTGGGCGTACGCGGGCTGCATGTGCAGCGGCACCGGGTAGTGGATCCCAACACCGACTCCCTTTTCCTTGAGGCGAGCCATCGTCTTTTCGCGGTCGGACACGCGCACCACATAGAGGTGATACACGTGCGTGCGGTTGGGAGCCGACTTGATGGGAATCACGTTTGTCCCCGCAAAGGCCTTGTCGTAGCGCGCTGCGTGCGAGCGACGCGCGGCCGTCCACTTGTCGAGGTACTTGAGCTTCACGTCGAGAATTGCCGCCTGCATGGCATCGAGGCGGTAATTCCAGCCTTCATACTGGTGGTGGTACTTCTCCTTGCTGCCGTGATCTCCGAGCGTGCGCATGAACACCGCGATGTCCTCGTTGTCGGTGAGCACCGCACCGGCGTCACCCGCCGCACCGAGGTTCTTTCCGGGATAGAAGCTGGTCCCCGTGGTGTCGCCGAGGGTCTTCTTGCGGTCGCCGTCAATGGCGGCGCCGTGAGACTGCGCGGCGTCCGCAACCACTTTCAAACCGCGGCGCTTCGCGATGTCACGAATGGCGTCCATGTCGGCCGGCTGTCCGTACAGATGGACCGGCACGATGCATGTCGTTTTGGGAGTGATGGCGGCTTCGATTTTGGCCGGGTCGATGAGCTGCGTCGCTTCCTCGACATCCACCAGCACCGGCCGGGCGCCCGCGTGCGCAATGGCTTCGGTCGTCGCAATGAACGTGTTGACCGCGGTAATGACCTCGTCGCCGCGCTTCACCCCGGCGCCCAGCAACGCCAGATGCAGCGCCGACGTGCCGCTGCAGCTTCCCACCGTGTACTGCGCTCCCATGTAGGAGGCGAAGTTGCGCTCGAAGCGCTTCAGGTTTTCGCCGCCGATGAAGCCGCAGGTCTCGAGCACGCCCATGACGGCAGCGTCGATTTCGGGTTTGATGGAGGCGTACTGGGCCTTCAGGTCGAGAAAAGGGATCGCCATTTTGATGGAACCTCGCGGAGAAATTCTTGAGAATGAGGGACGCTGCTACTGCGCGGGAAAACCGCCTGAGCACGGCCAAAACTGGCTTTGATAGTATCACAGAGCCCAGGCCCGGGCAACGGCGGCCTCGGTCCTCTGCCTCCTGTTGACAGCATCCGGCGCGCGTCCGTACACTGCGTTTTGCATCGGTCCCGCGAGATTTCGAGGTTGTATTGACCCCTGATCGTCGAACGCTGCTCGCGCTATTCTCCCTCGCCTTCGGCCTGCGCATCCTGTTCGCAGCCCTCTTCGGCGGCAACCCGGCCGTTGTTCCCATAAGCGACACCTACGACTACCACATTGCGGCGCGCATGACGCACGACACGAGCTGGATATCGACGCCGTTCTCGCCCAAAGCACCCGGCTATCTGATGCTGCTCGCGGGCGCATTCACCATATTCGGCGTATCCTGGTGGACGGCGGTGGGTCTCAATGCGTTCCTGGGCGCGCTCACCACGTTTTTCATCTACCGTATCGGCGAGCAACGCATCGGCCGCCACGCCGGACTTTTCGCAGCGGTGTGGTTCGCACTCACCGCGCACCAGATTCTGTTCACGAGCTTTGCCATCCGCGACACGCTGGTTACGTTCCTGTTCACATGGTTCGTGCACGCGCTGGTAAAACCGTTCTGGAGGATGCGCACGGCGCTCTGGCTCGCGTTTCTGTATACACTGCTGGTCATGACGGAGCCGTTTTTTCTGGTGCTGCTTCCCGTCGTGCTGCTCTACCTCGCATTCTTCGCGACCCGCCACCGCGTGCTGAGCTTCCAGTACGTGGTCCTGTTCGCCGTCTTTTTCCTGTTCCTCAATGTGCCGTGGACCGTGCGCAACTACGCCGTGTACGGCCAGTTCGTCCCCGTGAGCTTCGAGACTGATCGTTACACGGCCCCTCTGGCGGGGCTGGCGCGCAATGCGGCCCCTGCGCAGAAAGTGGACGTACCAGCGTCGGCGCTGGTGGTGGTTCAGCCCTCATTCGCGCACAACAGCATGGAGTTCTGGCGCGCCATGCGCATCAAGGACGCGCCCGCCGATCCCGCGCATGGAATCGCAGCCGAACCGGCATGGTCACTACGGCACAACCTGATCTACCTGGCGACGTACGGCGCACTCCTCCCCTTCCTGGTGATCGGCGCCTTCTCCGCAGTACGCAATCGCCACCGTGCGACGATGATCATCACAGGTGCGATTGCCAGCTATGCGCTCTTGCGCGGGTTCATGACCGGCGACGACCGCTTCCGGCTCACGGTCGGGCCGCTCATCATTCTGCTGGCAATTTATGGAATGCGCGAGTTGGTAAGGCTACGGGAGAAGCATGCGCCCGAGCCGGGCGAAATCGCAGGAAGAGCTTAGCGTCTGCCGGAAGAGGGCAGGCGCTCCAAGCGCAGATCGCGTCCCGTCATTTCCGCCGGCAACGGAATTCCCAGATAGTTGAGAATCGTGGGGGCAAGGTCGCGCAACGACCCGTCAGCGATGAGCTCGCCCCGGTAGACGTCATCCACCAGGATGCACGGCACCGGGTTGGTCGTATGCGCCGTGTGCGGGCCTCCCGTGACAGGATCGACCATGAGCTCGGCGTTGCCGTGGTCTGCCGTCACGATGGCAACGTAGCGCGAGTGATCCATCGCCGCGAGCACGCGCCCCACGCACTCGTCCACGGTTTCGCACGCCTTGATCGCCGCTTCCAGCACGCCGGTGTGCCCCACCATGTCGGGATTGGCAAAATTGCAGATCAGGTAGTCGTGCTGGTCGCCCTGAATCTCGCGGATCAGCGTGTCGCATACGCCGCGCGCACTCATCTCGGGCTGGAGATCGTACGTCGGCACCTTCGGTGACGGAATCAACAAACGCGTCTCCCCTGCGAAAGGAATCTCCTCGCCGCCGTTGAAGAAGTACGTGACGTGCGCGTACTTCTCCGTCTCCGCGATACGCAGGGTCTTCTTCCCGGCCTTCGACGCGGTGTCCACCAGGATGTCCTCGCGCGACTCGGCGTGAAACACCACCGGCAGCGTGAACGACTCGTCGTAGCGTGACATGCACGTGTAGTGCACCCGCGGTCGCGGGCTGCGCTCAAATCCCTGGAAGTCGTCGTCGGTGAAGGCGCGCGTGATCTGTCGCGCGCGATCGGCGCGGAAGTTGAAAAATATGACGGAGTCGTCGTCACAAATTGTGAGCGGCTCCTTGCCATCGGGCAAGATGGCAATGGGTTCAACGAACTCGTCGGTCACGCCCGCGTCGTAGGAAGCACGGATGCCTTCGTCAGCGCTCCCGGCGCGCGCGCTATGCCCGCGCGTATACAGGTCGTAGGCCTTCTTCGTTCTCTCCCAGCGCTTGTCCCGGTCCATCGCCCAGTAACGCCCCACGATGGTGGCCACGCGCCCCAGCCCGATGGATTGCATGTGCGCTTCCAGCCGCTGGAGATACTGCCGGCCACCGTTGGGCGCCGTATCGCGCCCATCCGTGATGGCGTGGACGTATACGTCGTGCACCCCCGATTGTTTCGCCAGGTCGAGCAACGCGTGCAGATGATTCTGATGACTGTGGACGCCGCCGTCGGAGAGCAATCCCATCAGGTGCAAGGCGTGGCCTTGCGCCGCGCGCATGGCGTCGAGCAGCGCCGGGTTTGTAAAGAAAGACCCGTCGTTGATGCTTTCATCGATGCGCACGATGTCCTGATACACGATACGCCCCGCGCCGATGTTGAGATGGCCGACTTCGCTGTTTCCCATCTGTCCCATCGGGAGTCCGACCCATTTCTGCGAGGCCTGGATCAGAGTGCGCGGATAGTCGCGCCACAACCGGTCGAACACGGGTGTACGCGCGAGACGGACAGCGTTGGCCTCCTTCTCCTCGCGCCAGCCCCAGCCGTCCATGATGATGAGAATCGGTTTGCGCGTATCGCTCATTGGCCTTTCGCCGCCTGCACGCGCTTGAGATTCTCGAGCGCGTTTGCATTGTTGGGATCGAGAGTCAGCGCCCGGTTGAATTCCTTTTCGGCTTCATCGTAACGCTTCGCCATGGCCAGCATTGCGCCATAGGTGACGTGACCATTCACGTAGGCCGGCTCGGTGTCGACGGCCTGCTTCGCAAAACGAAGCGCCTCGTCGGGTCGGTTGGTGTGCATCATGATGACGGCCAGATTGCTCATTGCGTAGTAGTCATCAGGCTTGAGCTTGATGCACTTCTCGAGCGCGTCAATCGCTTCCGGATACATCTTGAGTTCGCCATAGCAAGTGGCAAGGTTGTTGTACGCGTTGTAGAACGTCGGGCGCATCGCGATGGCTTTCTTGTAGCTCTCGATCGCCTTCTGATACTCGCCCTTCTGCTGGTAACGCTGCCCGAGGTTGTGCAGCGCATCGGGATTGTCGGGCGTGAGGTAACCGAGCGCCTCGAGCTTCTTCATCGTTTCCTCGCTGGCGCCGCTCGCGGTGTTGGCCGCCGCGTCCGCGCGCTTCCTGTCCAGCGTGGGCACATGCTCGGTGCTGAAACTCTTCGTCACCTCTTCTGCGAACGCCGAGGTGATGGCGAGGCCGGCCATGTCGTCGGCGCGCGGGAGCCCCATCAGCGCCAGCACCGTGGGGGCGACATCACGAATGGACGCGCCCTCGATGGCGGCGCCCTTCTTCACTCCAGCGCCGTAGAACGCCACGATGCCCTCGGGACGGTGCCAGAGCGCCGCATTTCCGGCCCAGATCTCGGGGCGATTCTTGAGACGCGCGGCGCCGCTCTTGAAGCCATGGTCCGAGATCACCATCAGCACGGTACGCTCGTCCATGCGCTGCATGATCTGTCCCAGCACTTCATCCTGAAACACGTAGGCCTCTTCCACCGCATCCTGGTAACGGTCGAACTCGGTTTGCGGAACATCGGGGAGTCGCGGTGGCGTGTGCAGCATGAACAAGTGGCTCACCGCGTCCACCCACTCGAAATACACGGCGAGTACATCGGGCCGGTCTTTCTCGAGCAGGTGCGTGGCGATGGTCTGGTACGTGCGCGTCGACGCGTACAGATGGAGCAAGTTATTGACGGCGTCGTTGGGATCGGTCGTATGGCGGTGCCTCGCGAGTTCGTCGGGCGAGAGATGCACGAAACGCGACAGCTCCTCATCCGCGACAACATCGGCGTGGGTTACCAACGCGGCAAGTTCCGGCCGGCGTTGGCCCGGATACACGCTCGCATCTTCAGCCTTGTCCTTGTTCTCGGGCACATAGGCGAGATAACCGAACTTGTCCGTGACCATCACGCCGTTGATGGCCTCGGCCGGGTCGGTCGCCAGCCACCCAATGACGTCCACCGTGTGCTTGTAGTCGCCAAGCATGTTCCAGAATGCGTCCACCTTGCGGTCGTGGCGGCTCACCGGCGCACGCGCTCCCGTCTTCTTGTCCACCGCCGTGAAATTGAGTACTCCGTGCTGTTCCGGAAGTCGCCCCGTGGCCATGGTGGTCCACAGCAGCGGCGAGAGCATGGGTTCCTCCGAGCGCAGCGGTCCACTGGCGCCGTCGTGCACGAGCTTTGCGAAGTTGGGGAGCCGACCCGCATCGATGAGCGGGCGGAGGTTCAACCAATCCCCGCCATCCACTCCTACAATGATGAGCCGTCGCGCCGCTTCGCCGCGCGCGTGGTGACTCGTCCGTTGCTCGCTCCCAACCTGCACGAGCTCCACCCTCTTTACCTGCACCTGGAAGCGCCCCATCTCCTGCGCGACGTGCGCATTGACCGCGCTCTCCAGTTCATCCGCCTGCGACACATCGTTCATGGCTGCGGCTTCGATTTCCGCCGCCGACGTGACGAGCTTCTGGAATGCCGGAGCAAAGTCCCGCGAGAATTCGCGATAGAGCAGGTCGGCGATCTGTGGCGGGACCACCAGAGCGGACTCGAAGGCCACACCCACGGTGTCGCCATTCGAAAAGGTGACCGTGGTCGTGCCCGTCTGCGGAGAGCGGACGCTCCAATCACCCGCCGGGTACTTGATGAGCCTTGAGCCCGGGCCGACGAAATGCCAGCCACTCGAGACCGCGGCAGCCGAGCCATCACGGCCGGTGAGCACCGCCTGCTCCCGGGGACCTACGCGGCGCATTCCCGCCACGGCGGCAAGCAGAGCCAGGGCGATGACAATAACGACGAGGAGACGAAGCTTCATGGAATGAATGATGGGAAAATGCGGCGCGTTCGACAAGCTTAGCATATAATGAGCGCCGTGCAGAACGGCGCGTCCATCGCCATCATTGTCCTCAACTGGAACGGCCGGGACCTCACGCTCGACTGCCTCCGCTCCCTCGAGGCCGTTGCCACTCCCCGCGTTCGCACCATCGTTGTCGACAACGCTTCCACAGATGGATCGGTGAGCGCGGTGCGGCAGCACTACGGCTCGCGCGTCACGCTGATCGAAAACGCGCAAAACCTGGGATTTGCCGCCGGAAACAACGTGGGCATCCGGCGCGCGCTCGGCGACGGCGCCGATTTTGTTCTTCTCCTCAACAATGATACCGTGGTGGCGCCGGACTTCGTCGATCACCTCTTGAAGCCGATGCTGACCACGCCGGACATCGGCATCACCGCTCCCAAGATCTACTATGCCGAGCCGAAAGATCAGATCTGGTTCGCGGGCGGCGAGCTTTCCATGTGGCGCGGCACCGCAAAACATACCGGCCTTCGCGCAACCGATCGCGGGCAGTACGACCGCGAGCATGACATCGACTACGCCACCGGCTGTGCATTTCTCGCCCGTCGCGCCGTGTTCGAAAAAATCGGCGAACTCGATCCCGGCTACCGCGCTTATTTCGAAGACGCCGACTTCTGCGTCAGGGCGCGCCACGCCGGGTATCGCATCCGATATATTCCCCCCGCGCACGTGTGGCACCGCATCTCGGCCAGCACCGGAGGACAGCTCTCACGGCGCAAAGCCGCCCGCAAACTCGCGAGCGCGCGGCGCTTCTTCGGACGCTATGCGAAGCCGTATCACTGGCTGACCATCCCTTTCTTTTTCGTGTTCGATGTGCTACGAATTGCGGGTCTGGTCCTGGCCGGACGGATTCGTGATACGAATCCTCACACACCCTCTTCCTCGGTTTGAACAAGGCGGAACTCCCAAGGCCATGAAGGTCGCGATCTTCGGGATCAGCGGTCAACTCGGCAGCGATGTGGCCGCGACCCTCTCCTCCCACGACGTCATTCCCGTCGAACACGCCCGTGCCGACATTCGCGATGGAACCGCGGTGATGGCAGCGGTGCACGACGCCCGTCCCGACTGGATCGTCAATTGCGCGGCCATGACGCACGTGGAGGGGTGTGAAAAGGATGCTCTCGCGGCTTTTGCGGCCAATGCCGGCGGTGCGCGCAACATCGCCATGGCCGCAACGGCGGCGCAGGTCCGCCTGCTCCACGTCAGCACCGACTATGTGTTCGACGGCACCAGGCGCACTCCCTATCTGGAAGACGACCTCCCCGGCCCCCTCAATGTCTACGGCGCCAGCAAACTGGCCGGCGAATGGGCCGTGCGGGCCGAAGGCGACGGGCACGTGGTGCTGCGTACGAGTGGCGTGTACGGGCTCAATGCCTGTCGCGGTAAGGGCACCAATTTCGTGGAAACGATGATGAAACGCGCGGCATCCGGCGCGCCGACGCGCGTGGTGTCCGATGAAGTACTCACGCCCACGTTCAGCGTGGATCTCGCCCGTCAGATTCGCGTGATGCTCGAACACGGCATCGCCGGCGGCGTCTATCACGCCACCAACGCCGGCTCGTGTTCGTGGTTCGAATTTGCGCGCGAAATATTTCGCCACGCCGGAAGCGCGGTTGTTCCGGAAGCCATCACGGCCCGGGAGTGGAATTCTCCCGTTCGCCGGCCGTCGTATTCGGTACTGGAGAATCGCGCGCTCGCCGCGCTCGGCATCGATCGCATGCCGGAGTGGCGGGACGCGCTGTCGCGTTACATGTCGGAGCGCGCCTCGGTGTGAAGAAAGGAAAGTCCCCATGCGAGCACTGTTGAATGCCGTCCTGGTTGCCGTCGTTCTCGCCGCCCCGCGGGCCGGAGCGGCCGATCCCCCGGTGGCCCTTTCTCCCGATCCGCTTGCCTATGTCTCCCCCAGCCGCACTTTCACCACCACCCACATCTCCGTCGATCTCGACGTCGACGTGGTGAAGCAGACCATCGCCGGTCGCGTGGTGAGCAGCGTGCGCGCGCTGCGCGACGGTACCAGCGACATCTCGTTCAATTGCGTCGATCTCGTGATCGAAGCGGTCCAAGTCGACGGCAAGACCGCGAAGTACGACTACCCGGTGGATTCGGACAACAGCACTTCGTGGCTGGCCGGAACGACGCAGGAATCCGCCGACGACCGACTCGTGATTCACCTGCCCGAGCCGCTCGCGCGCAACGCGACCGCCACGGTTGCCATCAGGTACCACGGCGCGCCCAAAATCGGCCTGTACTGGATCCAGCCCGAGAAGGGGCTGCCCAACAGCCGCTGGGAGGTGTGGTCGCAGGGCGAAGGCGAGGACAACCGGCGCTGGATTCCGTGCAACGACTATCCCAACGACAAGGCAACGTTCGAAGGGCGCTTCCGCGTGGCGAAGGGTTACACGGCCATCTCGAACGGCGCGCTCGTCGAGAAGAAGGACGTCGGCGACAAGACCGAGTTCTATTACAAGCTCGACCAGCCGCAGGTCTCGTACCTGATGATGCTGGCGGTGGCGGAGTACAAGATCTATGAGCAGAAATGGCGGGACGTCCCCGTGCAGTATGTGGTTCCGCCCACCTTCGATGAGAAGACCACACTCCGTTGCTACGGCCTCACGCCCGACATGATCGAATTCTTCTCGAAGGAAATCGGCATCGACTATCCGTACGCGAAGTACGCCCAGGTCGTGGTGCAGGACTACATATACGGCGGCATGGAGAATACGACCGCGGTGGTGATGAACATGCGCACACTCTTCGATGAGCGCACAGAACCCACGCGCACCGAGCAGAACCTCATCGCGCACGAGCTTGCGCACATGTGGTGGGGCGACATGCTTACGTGCCGCGAGTGGAGTCACATGTGGCTGAACGAAGGCTTCGCCACCTACTACTGCTACCTCTATAAGGAGCACCACGACGGAGACGACGCCTTCCGCTACCAGGTGCGCGGTGCGCACAACGACGTGCTCGCAGCGGATGCCAAGGATCCGCGCCCCATCGTCACCGACTTTTTCAACCGCAAGGATGCGCTCAACAACGCCAACGTGTACGTGAAGGGCGCAAGCTTCCTGCATATGCTGCGCTATCAGCTGGGTGACGCGCTCTACCGCGAAGTCATCAAGGAGTACGGCCAGAAGCACAAGTTCGACGTGGTGGAAACCTACGATCTTATGCGCACTGTGAAGGATGTCACCGGCGAGAATCTGGACTGGATGTTCGAACAATGGGTATTCCTCGCCGGCCACCCCGATTTCGAGGTGTCGAAGTCATACGACGGCGCAACCAATGTGCTGCGCGTCACGGTCGAACAGACCCAGAAGACGGGCGGACTGGTGCCCGTCTTCCGCGTCCCCGTGGACATCGACGTGTACTGGGACGGCGGCCAGGCAACGCACCATGTGACCATCGAACAGCCAAAAGAGAATTTCTATTTCAACGTTCCCAAAGAACCCGTGATGGTTCTCTTCGACAAGGACGACTGGATTCTGAAAACGCTCGACTTCGCCAAGAAGACGAGTGAATCCATCTATGAACTCAAGAACGCACCCTACATGGCGCGCGTGCGTGCGGCGGAAGCGCTCGCGACGAAAGGATCGGACAGGGAGACGGTGCCCGCGCTGAGGGCGGCGCTCTTGGCGGAAGGCCACTACGGACTGCGCCGCGAGTGCGCGCTGGCACTCGGCAAGATCGGCAACCAGGCCGCACTTTCGGCTCTCAAGGATGGGTTGTTGGACAAGGATGGCCAGGTTCGACTCGCGTGCGTCGAAGCGATGGGCAACTTCTATCGCAACAACGATGCCGCGGCGGCGCTCGACAAGACCGCCAACAGCGACTTTGCGTGGGGTGTGCGCGCCGAGGCGCTCACGAGTCTGGGAAAGATCAAGACGGCCAACGCCGCAAAGGTATGCACGGCAGCGCTCGCGCAGGAGTCGGACCGCAGCATCGTGCGCAACGCTGCCATCAACGCGCTTGTCGACCTCAAGGAAACCGCGGCTCTGGGCAAGATCCAGAAATACACGACGGCGGGAATACCGCGCGAGTGCCGTAACGTTGCCGTCGCGGGTTACGCAAGGCTGGCGAAGGAGCTCGAGAAGGATTCCGAACGCCGGAAAGCATCCGATATCGTCGCAGCGTCACTGGACGACTGGCATTTGCGCACGCGCGAAGCTGCCATCGAAGGCCTCGCCGTCATTGCCGATGCGTCGGCGCTTCCCGCCCTGAACCGCGTGGCCTCCAGCGACCCGGTGGCCGAAGTTCGCGACCGGGCGCAGAAAGCCGCCGACCGGGTCAGCGCGGCCGTGGCGGCCCAGAAAGGTACCACCGACGCGTCGGCCACCATTGAAGAGCTCAAGCGCCGGGTGCAGACCCTGGAGCAGGAAGCGGAAAGGGCCCGCCGCGAGGCGGCTGCGCTGGCCAAACGCGAGTAGCAGCCCAAACATTTTCTTGCAGAAGTAGCCCCGCTCATCAAACAGTGAACAAAGTCGGGACGTCACCGACAAATCTGCATGCATTTGTGCGGGGTTTCGCTTGAGTTTCTTTACCAACCCCTTACAATAGCATTCCTCAGTACTCACCAACAGCAATGGGGTTGTCCCTCCGGCATCTTTGCTGGATTTTCTGTTCGGAGGACTCCCCAGTCTACGACAGCAGAAAGAAGGAGACCGTTTGATGCGTACTACTGGTATTACGCCAAGGTCGTGGTTCGTCCGGACCCTACTCGTCGCCCTTGCGATTTTGGCGAGCGCAGCGTTGGTTGACTCAGCCTCCGCACAGCTCGTGAATCCCGCTTACGATGGTGGCCCCCTGGGTCCGGTAGGCAACTTCGGTTTGGTTGTGGGCCCGCCCTTCTCGGCCGGCTTCTGGGGCGCGGAGGATGCGGATATCGTCACCGCACTGTGCCCCGGGGCTCAGAGCGCTCCCAATTTTTTGAGGCTAAATATTGGCGGCGGTTCCTACAGCCAGGCGTGGCAGGCGGTTGACGTGTCGACCGGGACACCAGCGGCCATCACCTTCAGCGCCTGGTTCAATACGTGTGGCGCCGGTGGCGCTGTCGTCGGCGTGGCGATCCGGACGTTCAACAGTGCGAACGGCTGGCCCTTGCACACCCTCTACGTCAACGACACGGTTACGCTCGATGGGAATGCTCAAACCTGGGAGAAGGTGACCCTGGAGTGTTTGTCAATTCCCGCGGACACGAAGTGGATCTTGTGCGAGGTCTTCCAGGCCAACGCAACCGCGCCTCAGGAGACGGCCGTCGACGACGCGGAGCTCCTGCTCGACCCGCATTGCATCGTGCCGACCAAGCAGAGCACTTGGGGCAGCGTGAAGGCACTGTATCGGTAGGGGTTGCCCGGAACACGGGTTCGAAACTGAACCGGATTAGAGGTTCAGAGAGGGCGGGCACGGACCCGCCCTCTTTTTTTCCTTTGATTTTGATAAACATTTCACATACTCTCTTAGCGGTTGTCTTGAGGGTTGACGCACGCTAGAGTCAGGCGTCCTTGAGGAATGGGCCCACTGGTCATCACGCCGTCAAACCCCCATAGTCCTTGCATGAAACCGGAGAAGGACTACAACTGGGCACGGCAGATGGGATTGCTTTCGACGATCCCGTTCTTGATGGCAGTGCCGCCGATCGCCGGTCTTCTGATCGGCCGTTATCTCGATAAGCGTTTCAACGCATACCCCGTCCTTACCATCATCTTTTTGTTGCTGGGGTTTGTGGCTGGCGTCCGCGAAGTGGCGAACGTCATCAAGAAGGCCAACGCCCCGACTGATGGAGATCAGAGTGACCGAGGTGCGCCATAACGTCGCAAGCACGGCCTGGGCATCGGTGGATGCCGACCTGCTGCGACGCGTTCGCAAGACCGCGGCTGTTGTCGGACTGGTCATGGCGATCCCCGTCGCCTTCTACATCGGATGGCTCCCGGGGACCGCGTTTGTGGCGGGAATGGCGTGGTCGCTCGCCAATTTGATGGCGATTCATTCCATCGTGTCGCGCGTACTCACCAACGAGCGGCGCGACAAACGAGCGATCATATTCGCCATGGGAATCAAGTTTCCCGTGTTGTACGCAGCCGGAGCCGTCATGCTGGTGCTCCTCAAGCTGCCGGTAATGTGGTGGATGGCGGGGTTTGGGTGGCCGTTTTTCGTCGCAGTGATGAAGTCCGTGGGCCGTATTTATCTCCGTCTCGACGAGACGCACTAATCAGGCAGAAACAAATTGTTCGCTTTTCAACTTACTGACCTCATCGGCCGGATGGCACCCGTCCGCCTCATGCAGGAAGCCGGCGCCGCCGTCGCGGAACACGCCGCCGAAGGCGGCCACGAAGCCGCGCACGAACTTCCCAACCTCATCACGTTGATCACGCGCTTCATGGCCGACGGGCCCGTGAAGCACTTCCTCGAGCAGTGGGAAGGGATGATCTTCGCGTACGCCATCGCGGGACTGGTGATTCTGGTCGCGCACCTGGCGTCGCGCAACCCGCAGATGATTCCGGGAAAATTGCAGAACGTGGTCGAGATGGTGGTGGAGTCGCTATCCAATTTCATCATCGGTATTCTCGGCCCCGACGGCCGGCGCTACGTTCCCTTCCTGGGTTCGCTCTTCATCTACATCTATGCCATGAACGTGGCCGGCGCCCTGCCGCTGGGCAAGTCGCCCACCGCCAGCCCGAACACAACCGTAGCGCTCGCCCTGTGCGTGTTCGCGTACGTGCACTACATCGGCTTCACGCGCAACGGCCCGCTGGGTTACGTGAAGCACCTGGCCGGCAATCCTTCGAGCCCCGTGGAATGGGCGTTCGTTCCCATCATGTTCCCCATTCACGTGCTCGGCGAAATTGCGCGGCCCGTGAGCCTGTCGCTGCGACTTTTCGGCAACGTTTCCGGCGAAGACGTGCTGCTCTTTGCGTTCTGCAGCCTCGGCGTCACGGCGCTCAGCGCGTTCCATTCACCGGTTGGAATTCCTTTCCAGGTACCGTTTATTTTTCTCGCGCTGCTGACGAGCTTCATTCAGGCGCTCGTCTTCACGCTGCTGAGCACGATTTACATTCTGTTGTGGCTGCCTCACGAACACCACGCCGACGAGGGGCATCACCACTAGTCTTGTACGGGCGTGAACTTTTCTTGAACCACGGAGGGTAAGAAAAATGGATGCATCAACTGCTCTTGGCTTTGCGCTGCCGATCGGTCTCGGCCTCGCTGCCATCGGCTCGGGTATCGGTTTCAGCCGCGCCATCGGCTCCGCCATGGAGGCCATCGGCCGCCAGCCGGAAGCGTCGGGCAAGATTCAGACGGCGATGATCATCGGCGCCGGTCTGATCGAAGCGCTCACGATCTACGCGTTCGTGACCGTGTTCCTTCTGATGAGCAAGATTCATTAGTAGCCCGGCGCTGCGCGCATACGGCGCGCGGCCAATCAGGAGAGCGTGATGGAACTTCAGTGGAAAGCATTACTCACCCAGGTCGTCGGATTTCTGATCGTCCTGTGGCTGCTTCGCAAGTATGCGTGGGGCAAACTGCTCGCGTTCACCGAGAAGCGTCGCGAGACGATTGCCGCCGAGTTCGCGGGCATCGAGAAAACCAAGTCCGATGTCGACGGGCTGCGCCGGAAATTCGAGGAAGAGCTGGCCGGGATTGAGAACACGCGGCGTGTTCGCATCCAGGAAGCGGTTACCGACGCTCACCGCATCGCCGGAGAAATCCGCGATGAGGCGCGCAAGGAAGCCATTGCCATGCGGGTCAAGGCCGGCGAGGACATCAACCTCGACATGGACAAGGCCAACGTGGCGTACCGCGACCAGATGGTCGACGCCGTAATCACGGCCACCGAGAAGTTGATCCACACGCGTCTCGACGATGCGCAGCATCGCAAGTTGATCAATCAGTTTCTGGACGAAGTCGGGTCACAGCCCGCGGGACGGTAACGGGTGGTTCTTTCCGGAATCGGCAAACGTTACGCTGTGGCGTTGTTCAACGCCGCCGTGGCCGAGGACGTTCTCGACCAGGTGCACGGCGATCTGGTGAGCTTTGCGAAGCTGGTCTCGGATGAGCCGGCGCTGCGCGTGTTTCTCGGTTCGCAGCGTGTTGCGGCGGACGAGAAGCACGATCTGATAGTAAACGCAATCGGCGAGCGCGCTTCGGGATTGTTCGTGAAGTTCGTCCTGCTGTTGATCAACAAGAAGCGCATCGACGAATTCGCGAAGAACCGCTTCGAGGACATTCTGGAGCCGTTCGAGGCGCTGTACCAGGAACACAACCGCATTCTCAAGGTGAGCATCGTCACCGCGGTCCCGATGGACTCCGAGCTCGAGCGCAAGACCAAGGACGCGGTCGAGCGGCGCACCGGAAAGACCGCGATCATCGAGAAGCACATCGACCCCAAGATCATCGGCGGCTTGGTGATGATCGCGGGCGGACAGATCATCGACGGAAGCATACGCAGTCAACTGGCCGAGCTTCAGCAGAACCTGCTCGAAGCGCGGGTGAATTGAGGAGAAGAGCATGGCGTTTCGACCTGAAGAAGTAAGTTCGATCATTCAGACCCAGCTCCAGAAGGCAAACGTCAGCCTGGAGATGGAGTCGGTCGGCACGATCCTGCAGGTGGGCGATGGTATCGCGCGCATCTGGGGGCTCGAAGACGCCATGGCCGGCGAGCTACTCGAATTCCCCGGCAACGTGATCGGCATGGTGCTGAACCTCGAGCAGGACAACGTGGGCGCCGTGCTCTTCGGTTCCGACACCGGCATCAAGGAAGGCGACACGGTCAAGCGCACCGGCAAGGTGGCGCAGGTGCCCGTGGGTGAAGCGCTCCTCGGCCGTGTCGTGAACTCGCTCGGCATGCCCATCGACGGCAAGGGGCCCATCGCCGCGAAGCACTACAACCCGATTGAAGCCGTGGTTCCCAACGTGGTGCAGCGCCAGCCCGTGAAAGAGCCGCTGCAGACCGGCCTCAAGGCCATCGACTCGATGATTCCCATCGGTCGTGGACAGCGCGAGCTCATCATCGGCGACCGCCAGACCGGCAAGACCGCGATCTGCGTCGACACCATCATCAACCAGAAGGGCACCGGCGTCATCTGCGTGTACGTCGCCGTGGGCCAGAAGGAATCGACGGTGGCGCAGGTGGTGCGCAAGCTCGAGCAGCACGGCGCCATGGACTACACCATCATCGTCAGCGCGTCGGCATCGGACCCGGCGGCGCTCCAGTTCCTCGCTCCCTACGCGGGTTGCGCCATGGGCGAGTTCTTCCGCGATCGCGGCGGCCACGCCGTGTGCTTCTACGACGATCTTTCCAAGCACGCGCAGTCGTACCGCCAGATGTCGCTCCTGCTCCGCCGCCCGCCGGGCCGCGAAGCCTACCCGGGCGACGTCTTCTATCTGCACTCTCGTCTGCTCGAGCGCGCGGCCAAGCTGCACGAATCGCTCGGCGGCGGCTCGCTCACGGCGCTCCCCATCATCGAGACGCAGCTGGGCGACGTGACGGCGTACATTCCGACCAACGTGATTTCGATCACCGACGGTCAGATCTTCCTCGAGGGCGATCTGTTCTACTCGGGCATCCGTCCCGCCATTAACGTGGGTATTTCGGTGTCGCGCGTGGGATCGAACGCGCAGACCAAGATGATGAAGCAGGTCGCCGGCACCCTTCGCCTCGCCCTCGCACAGTACCGCGAGCTGGCCGCGTTCGCGCGTTTCGGCTCCGACCTCGACAAGGCCACGCTCGCCCAGCTCACGCGCGGTGAGAAAATGGTGGAGATCCTGAAGCAGGACGAAAACGTGCCGCTCGCCACCGAGCGCCAGGTGCTGCTGATCTTCGCCGCCAACCAGGGGCTGCTCGACGATCTGCCGACCGAGAGCCTCAAGCGCTTCGAGGTCGAGTACAACAAGTTCCTCGATGAGAAGTACCCGGACGTCGTGCACCAGCTGCGCGAGAAGAAGGCGTTCGACAAGAATCTCGAAGCCGAAGCGAAGAAGGCGGCGACGGAGTTCAAGAACCAGTTTGCGGCGTCGCTCAAGAAGTAGAACAAGAACCGGAAGACAATGGCGACACTACTCGATCTCAAACAGCGGATCCGCGCGGTCGAAAACATCCGCAAGATCACCAAGGCGATGCAGCTCGTCTCGGCGGCCAAGCTCAACCGCGCGCAGAATCGCGCGCAGGCGGTGCGGCCCTTCGCGGACGAGCTCGACCGCGTGCTCGGTGGCCTCGCGGGCGGCGGCATCGAGGAAATGGCGGACGCGCCGGTGGAGTTCTCGTTCATCGAGGGCGAGCCGGTTCTCAAGACCACGCTGGGCCATCTCTTCTCGCAGCACGAGCCGAAGAAGCCGGGCCTGGTTCTCATCACAGCCGACCGCGGCCTGTGCGGCGCGTTCAACTCCAACCTGATCCGGGCCGCGCAGATCTACATTCGCGAGCACAAGGACCAGGACGTCAAGCTGATTACCATCGGCAAGAAGGGCCACGCTTTCTTCAAGACCCGCCCCACGCCCATTGCGTGGCACAAGGCCGGCGTCAGCGACCGTCTCGTGCTGGAAGAAATCAAGGAAATCACCGGCCGCCTGATCGAGTTGTACGTGAAGGACGAGGTCGACGCGCTCTATTTCGTGTATGCGCGCTCGCTCCGGGCCGCGCTCTACAAGGTCACGACCCAGAAGTTCCTCGGCATTCCGCCCGTCGCCGGCGCCCGCGCCGACGACAACTACATCATCGAGCCCTCGCGCGACGAGCTGTTCGCGGATCTGATTCCGCTCTACGCCACGTCGATCGTGTTCTCGGTGCTGGCCGATTCGTTCGCGTCCGAATACGGCGCGCGCATGGCGGCAATGCAGCAGGCCACCAAGAATGCAGATGAAAAACTGAATGCCCTTGTCATCGAACGCAACCGCCTGCGCCAGGCGACTATTACCAAGGAGCTGGCCGAAATCGTCGGCGGCGCCGAGGCTTTGAAGTAAGCACCCGAAAACGGGAGAAAGATCGAAATGAACGTCAGCACGAACGCCATGCCCAACAAGGCACACGCGAGCACGAAGAGCACGGGCAAGATCGTCCAGGTGATCGGCCCGACGGTGGACGTCGAGTTCGCGTCGGGACAGCTGCCCGCCATCTATAACGCGCTCAAGATCGTCGACAAGGAGCGCAACATCAACCTCACGTGCGAGGTGTCGCTGCACATCGGCGATAACATCGTGCGCGCCATCGCCATGACCTCTACGGACGGCCTGGTGCGGGGCATGGAAGCCGTCGACGAAGGCGCGCCGATCAGCGTGCCGGTGGGCGCGCAGGCGCTGGGCCGTATTTTTAACGTACTCGGCGATCCCATCGACGGCATGGGCCCGCTCGCGGATCCCGGCAAGCGCTACCCCATTCACCGCGCGGCTCCGAAGCTCGAGGACCAGGCATCCGAAGTGGAGCAGCTCGAAACCGGCATCAAGGTCGTCGACTTGCTTGCTCCCTACGCCAAGGGCGGCAAGATCGGTCTGTTCGGCGGCGCCGGCGTAGGCAAGACGGTGCTCATTCAGGAGCTCATCCGCAACATCGCCACCGAGCACGGCGGGTTCTCGGTGTTCGCCGGCGTCGGCGAGCGCACGCGCGAGGGTAACGACCTCTGGCTCGAAATGAACGAGTCGGGCGTGGTTTCGAAGACGTCACTGGTGTTCGGACAGATGAACGAGCCGCCTGGCGCGCGTCTGCGCATCGGGCTCACCGGCGTCAGCGTGGCGGAATACTTCCGCGACGAAGAGAACCAGGACGTGCTGCTCTTCATCGACAACATCTTCCGCTTCGTGCAGGCGGGCTCGGAAGTGTCGGCCCT
>CAZULB010000045.1:0-21758 GCA_964621155.1 uncultured bacterium
GTGCCGCCAAGCCCGACCTCAAGGTGGGGGTATGCGGCGAGCACGGCGGCGATCCGGCATCCGTGCACTTCTTCCATCAGGTCGGGTTGGACTACGTGAGCTGCTCGCCGTTCCGTGTGCCCGTCGCGCGCGTGGCCGCGGCTCAGGCCGCGCTGTAACAGCTGCGCGCGGTGGCCGGTTTCCTCATCTGGACGGCAGCCGGGGTCGTATGCACGGCCGCGCTGGTCTGGGCGGTCAAACGCGGGCGCGGCGCGCGCCATGAACCGATACGTGCCGCCGACTGGTTCACGGTTGCGCGTCTCGCTCTCATTGCGCCCACCGTCTGGCTTCTGGCGCAGCATCTCTTCATCGCGGCTGCGACCGCATATTGCCTGCTCGGTCTCACCGATGTCATCGATGGAATGGTTGCACGCGCGCGTCGCGAGACGAGTCGCTTCGGCATGTTCCTCGACCCGCTGGCGGACATTCTTTCCACGTCGGCCATCTACACCGTATTCGCGCTGCACGGGCTCATCCCGCGCTGGCTCTTTGCCCTGATGCTGCTGCGCTATGTGCCCCTGGCCGTGGGGTCGCTGGTCCTGACCCGCACGACCGGGCCGGTGGACTTCAGTTCCACCTTACCCGGCAAAATTGTCGGAGTGGTGCAGGCGGTAGCGGCGCTCTGGATCATGGTGTGGACCGCCCGGGGAGTGCGCCCCGTACCCGGGGGCGGCGCGCTATTTGCTTTCCTGGCTGTCGGATTTGTGTCTATAGTCGTCTCCCAAACGGTGATTGGATACCAGCATGTCCGTCGCGCCCCGCGGCGCGCCCGAGGTTGACGTTGGATCTTCGTGGCAATCTCGCCGTTTTCGGGCCCATTTCCGTGCTGCAGCTCATCAGTCTGCAGAGCAGCACGGGTGAGCTCACCTTCGAAAGCGGCATCAATACCGCTCGTGTGTATTTCGACGCAGGCAACGTCACCTTCGCCGAAATTGCAAACCGCCGCATGCGGCTGGGCGAGTATCTGGTCTCGCAGGGGCTGGTGGCGCGTGGCCACCTGGAGCGCGCCCTCGAGCTCCAGGGTAATCGCCAACGCCTGGGCGCCGTGTTGGTGGAAATGGGCGCCATCGACTCGATCTCCCTGCGGCGCGCCATCGAAGAGCAGATCAAGGAAGTCATGTACGAATTGGTGCGATGGAAAAACGGCCGGTTCCGCTTCACCAACGCGCGCCGACCCAAGGCGCAGGATGTCTTCATCGACATTCCGCTCGACCATCTCATCCTCGAGGGTCTGAAACGCCTCGACGAGGAGGGGGTCGCCCGGTGATGGGGCGGTGCTGCGCCGGCCTTGTCATCGTCGCCCTGCTCCAGCCCCTCCCGGCGCACGCCACTACCGCGAACTCGCTTGCGGGCCGCGTCGTCATCGATGGCCTCCTCAACGACTACTCCGCAGACGAATGGGTGCTCGATACCGGCACCAACCCGCGCGAAACCTCCAGCGACTCACGCTGGGGAAGCGACAACGACATCTCCCGTATCGCGCTCACCTGGGACCGTGATTTTCTTTACATCGGTGTCGAGGCGCGCTCGTTCGACTCGTTTCTCGAGCTCTTCATTTCCAATCGCGCCGGCGGGCTCACCACGTTGGAAGAAAGCGGTGAGTTCCGGCGCGCGATTCAACTGCCCAACGGTGTCAATCTGATGGCGCTCGCACAACCGGGACGCATTCCCGACGTGGCGCGCGCGGACGAGTCGCACCCGTTTTCTGTCGTGGATCGTGGTGCCGTTCCCGTGGCGATTTCCGGCACGCGCACGGGGCCGGTGGCATTCGAGATGGCGGTGCCGTGGTCGATGTTGTCGCTCGCGCAGTCGCTGAAGCTCGCCGCCGCGGTTACGGGGGAGATCGGGACGGGCGCGGGTGATGCGGCGCCGGACGCTTCCGCGGCACTCGATCGCGACCGCTTTGCCCGGGCCGTTCTGGATCGATGGTTTCAGATCGATGCCGATGGCGACGACGACGGGCTGGCCGATATTGGCATTGCTCCGCGCGCGGTGGGGCGCGTCGAGACCACCACCTTTCCAGCGCGATCGCGCACGACGGCGGAGGCGGAAGTGAACTCCCGCCCGCGTGCGTTTGCTCCCGATCGCAACGAGACGACCAACCTGAGCTTCAGTATGGACAACGGCAACGCTTCCTCCGTGTACGTCGAAGTGACGGTCTACTCGATGGAGGGCGAGCGCATCCGCCGGTTGGCTCCATATTCCTTCGATGCTTCCACGGGCAGTGTCGAATTCATCTGGGACGGCCGCGACGACAGCAACCGTATCGTGCGCGGCGGAACATATGTGGTGGTGGCGGACTGGGGCAATCAGGCCGGCGCACACGATGGGCGCGTCAAGACCGCCGTGGTGGTGGCGCGTTGATTCGTCGGCTGCGCTGGGCGGCTGTGCTGGTACTCTGTGCGCTCTGCACGCGTGCCGAACTTGCGAACGCGTACTTCGAGCGCGTCGTGTTGTCGGCGCGCAGCGCGTCGATGGGCAGTGCGTTTGTCGCCGTAGCCGACGATCCCTCCGCGGTCAGGGACAACGCCGCCGGCCTGACCGGAATTCCGGCACTTTCGTTTCTCGCCAGCTACAACCAGCCTTACGGCGTCTCTGAAATCAACGAAGGTTTTCTGGCTGCCGTGCTTCCAATGTCCGGCCTGTCGGCCGGAGTCTCCTGGTTTCATCGTGGCGTCGAGGACGCGTTGTCGGAAGACCTGGTGACACTCGCGATTGCACGCGATTTGAAGCGCACCTCAGAGGATGCGTCGCTTTCGGTCGGCGCGACCGTGGATTTCGCGCGTGTTTCGACGGAAGCCGAAGCGAGTGGCGCGCAGAGCGCTGTTACGTTCGGCGTGTCGGTGTTGCTGCGTCCGTTTTCATTCATCGGGCTGGGCTATTCCATCAAGAACATCATCGAGCCGACCTTCGATCTGATCGAAGGCGGCGGCGATACTCCGCTCGAGCGCGCGCAGGCCGTTGGTCTCTCCTATTACTGGCAGGACCGGTTGCTTGCCACCTTCGAGACACGGCAGGACTCCGAGGGCGACTGGAAGAGTCGTGGCGGAGTCGAGGTTCGCATCGAGAACCACATCTTCCTGCGCGGCGGGCTTGAAGAGTCACACCTCAGCGCCGGAGCTGGCATCGCGGCACGCGGCTTCACCGTCGATCTGGGCATGGCGTCCAACGACGACCTCGGGGCCACGTACCTCTTCACCTTGCGCTGGGCGAAAAGGGCGGTTGCGCCGTACTGATGAAGGCACGCTGCGCCAGAATTGCAGTGGCGGGCGCGTTGCTGCTCGCTTTCTCCACCACGTTGGTCCATGCCACGGGAATACGCGCCCCGTTTCCAGTGGCGATACGCGCGCGCATCGACGTGCAGTTGCTCGCGACCGAGACATCGGGGCAGTGGGATGTCACCACGCGTTCGCCCGCGGATCCCTCGCGCTTCATGGCTGATCTCACCGCCGGCGATGACCGGACCGGTGTTGTGTACCTGAAGGGTGCATCGAGCTGGAAAGACGCCGACGATGCGCTCGGGCGCGTGCAATTCAATCTCGAGCAGGGCGAATACTTCCACGATTTCGTGTGGGCGGACTCGGCACGCGCCGCACTGCGCTTGTTCGGAGACGAACGCCGCTTTTTCACCGGTGAATTGGGAACCGCGTTGATCGACGACGATCACGCGGCGGCGTTCGAGCACCGTCTGGGCGCGCACGGCGATCTGCATGTGAAGTCGCTGCGCGCGATTTACTGGGCGTCGGGATTGGATGACGGTGATCAACGGCGCTTGAACCAGTACGGCTCGCTACGCTTTGCGCCGTCATTCGGTTACATCGCGATCGGCAACACGCACAACGACCCGGAATCCGGCGGTGGCTGGGCTATCGCCAAAGCGGAAGCCGCGGCCTATTTTCGCCAGGCGACCGCCATCGCATCGTTCGAGCAGAGCGGCACGGCCGCCTGGCCGGGATCCCTGTCCTGGAGCGATTTCGACAACGGGTACTACTCGGCCATGCCCGACAACGCAGCGACATTCGTCGAGCTGCGCGCGCGCCGAACGCGCATCGGCGCCGACAATCTTTTCGACGCGTCGTACCAGTACGGTGCGGTGGGCGACGAGTACACCAACGATCTCTCCTCGCTCGTGCCTGGCACGGTGACGAACCGTGCCTGGGTGGATTGGGCGCACCGGCGGTATGCGCTGGATGCACGCCTGGCCGCGACGCGCCTGGTGCGCACCGGCTTCGATGAATCAACCCGGCGTGGCATTGATCTCACCACCCGCGCCCGGCTCGTGAACAATTCGGAGCTCCTGCTGCGCGCTGGAGCGCAGCGCGAGGAGCTGGAGACCGGCAGGGAGTCGAGGGGATTCGTGCACGGCGCCTACACGCGTGAGCTGCGCGAGTTCCTGGGCGGCATCCACATGCTGGTCGATGATATCGGCGAGGACGCGAGCGTGGCTGCGGGCGCCGAGCTGCGCCTCAATGTGAGCTCCACCGCAGCGGTGAGCGGGCGTTGGATCGTCACCGACCGCGCCGGCGGCAGCGATGCGTTGTGGATGCGTCTCGAGTTTCGTCCCACGCGACGCGCGTGGGTAACGCTTGGTTACGGCCGCCAGAATCGCGGCGACGACGCGTACTTCATAGAAGATAGAGATGTGATGCCCGGGACGGGCACCGGAAATGCGGTCACGCTCCAGGTGAGGGGGGACTTGTGATGAAGTCTTCCTGGCTGCTTGGGTGCGTGATTGCGGCGTTGCTTGCCGCCCCTGTCGGGGCGGCTGTGAGGGTCGATTCCGACGAAGTGATTTTCTCGCTGAAATCGGATGCCAGAGAGGTGTACCTGGTTGGCGACTTCAACCAGTGGAATCCCACCGTCGAGCCCATGAATCGCGTCGACGATCATTTCGAGGTCAGCCTGTTTCTCGTGGCCGGCGAGTATCGCTACCAGTTCGTCGTCGACGGCAAGGCCATGGACGATCCGGACAACCCCGCGCGGGGAAAGCCGGCGGCCGGAGCACGCGGCGGTTCGCCGCTGGTTCTGATCGAACGCGGCAACGGACTGGTGCTCAGCACGGAAGCGACGAGCAAGACGGCACCCGTCGAACACGCGAGGCCCGGTGTTCGGTACATCGGCGCGATGCGCTCACACGATGACACCGATGTATCGCAACGCGTCGATTTCACGGTGAAGGGAAGATTCGACGTGCTCGATGCCCGCGCTGCGGTCGCCACGGATGACACCTCGTGGGCGTGGAACTCCGGCCCGTCGCTCGATGTGTGGTTCGACCGGGCACGTGTGGACGTGAAGCTCGGCAAGTTTTTCGTGCGCGGATTCGAGAACGATTCCACGTGGACGTCGTCGGACCCCGCCGGGTTGGTGGGGAATGCCGGCGTGTACGGCTACGAGGCCGGGTTCAAGCGCCACGGTGTGGCCGCCACGCTCTCCAATGCGCACGCCGCGCTGCGCGCCCTCTATGCCGACGCCACCACGCGCGCCCCGGCCAACACGGTATCCTTCGCCGCCGACACCGCCGGAACGGCATACGCAACGAGCTATGCCTTTGACGGGAGCGACGTGCTCGCCGCCGAGGCCGCGCTCGATTTTGGCAAGGCCGGAGCGGGCTTTGTATTTCGTCGCGAGAGTGGATTCAACCCGGGCCTTGCCGTCGTCCACAATCCCGTGCCAGGAGCTCTCGACGATCTGTTCGCCACGCGCGAGAATCGCGTTGTCTCCGACTTCTGGTTGCGGCGCGACCGGCTCGCGGGGCTCAGCCTCGATGCGGCCTACGGCTGGGGAAATGTGAAGTCGCACGCGTCCGGCAGCGCGCAGGATTCCGTCGCCGCGGGTGTGGATGTGAGCGCGGCCTCCGCGGTGAACGAAGTGGATCGCACATTCGCTGTCATGGAAACGCGGCGTGCGCTGGTCGAAATCGGCGCGGGAGCGCGCAAGCGCCTGCACGGTTCGGCGCGTTGGGACTTCACCCGTTTCGATTTCGAGGGACTGCACGGCGATTCGCGCGCCGATGTGCACCGCGTGACGCTGGCCGCGGCCGACACGTCGGGGGAGTGGATGCTGGGCGCGCGCCTGCGCTACACGCATGCCGACTATAACGACGCGCCCGACGCACTCGCCATCGACTGGCCCGAGCTCAATCCGTGGCTCTCCATCTGGGACAACTTCGACGAGGCCGCCATCGTCGGGCTCGCCTTCAACAAATATGATGTGGCTACGATCAGTGCCGCTCATGAGTGGGATCGGGTCAGCGTGGCGGGGGAGGCAACAGCCGGGATGCGCGACGTGGCGGCAGAACTCGTGCACACGAGCGTTCGCGCGCACGCCGAAGGTGCGATCAGCGGCCCCTGGCGCGCGAGCGCCTACGCCCGTGCCGCGTGGTATGATGCGAACAACTGGAGTTCCGCAGGCTGGCACTGGTCGGGATATATTGAAGGAAGTTACCGCCGTGGCTCCGTCGAATTGTCGGCGGGATACGGATTCGATCCGCTCGTGTTCAATCCGGTGACGGCCGAGTACAATGAAAACGGTTACACCGAATTTCTGCGCGGTGCGCTCGCCGGCGGTGTCGCGCGCAGTCGCGCCGATGATATCGTGCGCGCGCTCATCGAACAGGAGCGGCGCCTGGCAGACGCGAGCGTGTTCAAGATCGAGCTCGTGGTGGACTTGAGATGAAGCGCACGATTGTTGTCCTGATTGCACTCTCCCAGCTGGTTGCGTGCGCGGCGCTGGCGCCGCGCTCGCGCGCTCCGGGCCCGATGCTGACGGCGGAAGGCGTTCGGTTCCGGTTCTTTGCGCCGTCGGCGCACCGGGTGCAGCTGGCCGGCAGCTGGCCGGAGAACAACTGGGCGCGCGGCGATGGTCCGGCGGGTGAGGCGGACATTGGCCTTATGCAGGACGATGACAACGACGGGACCTGGGAGATCGTGGTTGCGCTCCAGCCCGGTCGTTACCAGTATCTGTTCTGGCTCGACGAGGCGACCTGGAAGCTCGATCCGGGTAATCCGGCCGAGGTCGAGGCCGGTCCCGCGCGCCGGGCGTCCGAGCTGGTAGTGGTTGAGCGCGGTGGGGCAACGGAGGTTCGTTGATGACAACGGTTTCCAGGCGTCTACGGGTCCCGGGTCTGGTTGTCGCCCTGGCGGCGGTCGTTGCTCTGGCCGGATGCGGGGGAGGCCCGCCGCCGCCCATGACCGGCGGTCCGGAGCCCGTGGAGGGTGGGGTCCTGTTCCGATACAAAAATTCCAGCGCCAAGCGCGTCAATCTGGTGGGAGATTTCAACGATTGGTCGCCCACGGCCGATCCCATGGCCGATGAGAACGGCGACGGGGAATTCACCCTTTTCTACCCCCTCGGAGTGGGGACTTATGCCTATAAGTTCCTCGTAGATGGGAAAAATTGGGTCAGCGACCCCGCCAATCCGTCCAGCGAGCCGGACGGATTCAATGGCCGCAATTCCATCGTCAAAGTTATCCCCAAAGGCTCCTGACCTCGCGTCGCAGCCTCCGGGTCTAATCCGTTGTTTTTATTGCCTATGGGCGGTCGGGCTGGTACCATGCCGGCAGCACGGGGCATTTCCCTCACGGGTTCCACTGCTAAGCTTGTTTCTCGCCCCCATTTGGCACCGACCTTGCCCTTTAATGCCGGATGATCATGGGTGAGCGGGTGCCGCCGTGCGCACCGTTCAATAGCGAATAGTTCTTCCCGACGGTTTTCGACTGGATTGTGATTCGTCCTCGCCGTTTGACTCCGCGATGGCTCCTTGTTTTGGGCGCGCTCACCGTGCTCTCGGTCGCGGCGTGGGTATCGGCCATTGCCGGTGCGGGCAGTGGGACGGCGCTGATTACGCCTTCGGCGCCGGTCGCGGCGGGATCGACGGGCAAGTGGAGCATTCAGTACACGGCCGCCGAAACCATTCAGAACGGACGCGTGCGCGTCACGGTTCCGAGCGGATTCAGCGCCCCACAGTCCTCTTCCTCTTCGTCGCAAGGCTACGTCAGCGTTTCCACCGACGAACCGACAGGAAGCCCATCGCTTGCGGTGGGCGGGCAGGACATCACCGTCGATGTCGACACGCTGACTGCGGGCAACACGATTACCATCGTTTATGGCGACGATAGCGGCAGCGTGAACGGGCGCGCAACCGCCGCCACCGCGCTCGGCTCGTACACGTTCGTCGTCGCTTCGGATCCATCGGGCACCAGCGTGTCGCCCATAGCGGCGTCACCATCGCTGACTGTGATCGCCGACACACCCGATCACATTGAAATTGCACCCAGCGACACAACGGTGGTGGCGGGCTCGTTTTCGCCGTACCGTCTGATCGTTCGTGACCAGTACGGCAACCGGGCCCCCGTTCCATCCACGCGAACACTCAATCTGATTGCTTCCAGCGGGCAATTCTTCGCGCCCGCCAATCACACCACACCGATCTCGACCATCAACATTGCGAGCGGCAAGACATCGGTAGCGGTGGACTACAAGGCCACGCTCGCGTCGCCGTCGGGATCACCGCATTCACTCGTTGTGTTCACGACCACCGGCTCACCGTCGCTCGGCGGCACCGACGATGTGAACGTTGTTGCGGCCGACCTCAGTACCGCGCAGTCCACCATCAGCGCGACCTCGCCGGTGGTAGCGGACGGCGTCACGCCCAGCACCGTGACGGTGACGTCGAAAGACCAGTTCGGCAATCCGCGTAGCGGCGACACCGTGACCATCAACGCCAACGGGAGCGCGCTCAAGACGGACCCGGGTTCGCCGACCGACGCCGACGGTGAAGCCGTCGGCATCGTCACCAACACCGTGGCGCAGGCGGTGACGGTTTCCGCCAGCATCAACGGGCAGGGCATCAGCGCGACGGCTCCGATCTCGTTCGTGGCCGGACCGGTGGACGCGGGCACCTCTGTCGTGGGCGCAACCACTCCCGTCGTGGCCAACGGCACGTCGACCAGCACAATCACGGTGACGGCGAAAGATGCGCAGGGAAACCCGGTGGCCGGCCAGAGCGTCACGGTTTCAGTTCTGCCCACCGCCAATGCGACGCTCACCCAGCCCGGCGGCGTGACCAACGCGGCGGGTGTTGTCACCGGTACGCTTTCCAGCACCACCGTGAGCTCGCGCACAGTGAGCGCTCAGATCGGTGCAACGCCGATCACGGACACGGCCGTGGTGAACTTTACGAACGGTCCCATCACGAGTTTTGTGTGGAGTGTGGACGGCGCCGCCACCGCCGGTGTGGCCGAATCTGTGACGCTAACCGCGAAAGACGCGCAGGGACACACCGTCACCAACTTCGCCGGAGTAGTGAGTCTCAACACCACGTCGGGCGGTGTGGGTGACGCGGTGGTGCAGTGGTCCAACCTTACCGGGCTGGGCAGCATCAGCAACGGTTCGGGCGACGCGGGAACATATACATTCGTGGCCGGCGATAACGGTTCCGTCACCCTGCAGATCACCGACACGCGCGCCGAGACCATCACGCTTTCCGCAGTGGCGGGCGGCGCCAATGGAACCTCTTCGAACCTGGTGGTGTCGAGCGACGCGGCCGATGTAGTGCAACTCGTGGCCGGCAACAACCAGAGTGCCACGGTGGGGACGGCGGTCGCGACGCACCCCAATGTGAAGGTCGTCGATCAGTTCGGAAACCCCGTCTCCGGGGAGACGGTGACGTTCGCGGTACTGACGGGCGGCGGCAATGTGGATGTTACGGCCGGTGGCGGCGTCGACAACACGGGCATTACCGCGGTCGACGGCACCATCGACTGCGACGTATGGAATCTGGGCACGGTGGCGGGGAGCAACAACAACACGCTGCAGGCGTCGATCGCAGCCGGCACGACGCCGAGCATCACCTTCACCGCGAGCGCGACGGCGGGTGCCGGCGCCAATCTCGTCATTACGCCGACCAGCCAGAACGTCACCGTGAGCTCTTCAACCCTGCTGACGGCGACGCTCACCGACTCGTTCGGTAACGCGAAGAGCGGCGACCGCATCGATATTTTCATCGCCGATGCAGCGGATGGATCGCTGGCCAACAACCCCTCCAATCCTACCAGCGCCATCAATAGCACGGCGCGCTTCGGCACCGCCGACGCCAATGGCAAGATCACCGTGTTCTACCAGGCCCCCGCGGGCGCCGGTCTCGCCGACATCGTCGATGCTTCGACCTCGACGACGGGTGCGACAGCGCGCACATACACCACCACCGCGAGCGGTGCCACGAGCTATCGCATCACATTCGTCGGACCGGCGAGCGTGGCGGCGGGCGCGAGCTTCCAATTCAAGGTCGAAGCGGTGGATGGCAGTGGGAACGTCGACACGGGCAATAACAGCACGGCCACATTGGTGCCCGAAGCCGGCAGCACGCTGACATTCAGTCTCACGGATTTTGGATCCACCACGACGAGCATCCCGCTGGTTAACGGCACGCGCGATGTGTATGGCCGGGCCACGCTGGTGGGGAACTGGGATATCACCGCACAGGGTTCGCTGGGACCGGACGTCGACGCGGTCACGATTACGCCCGCGGCGCTGGATCACTATGACGTCGGGGCGCTCAGCCCCGTCGCGGCGGGGACGAGCTTCAACGTCACGGTGAGTGCGCGCGACCAGTACAACAACCTGGTAACGGGCGCCAGCAACGCCATCACCCTGGCGGCGTGGGACGACAGCAACAACAACGCGGCGCAGTCCACGCTCTCGAACCCGGGCGCCAATCTCAGTGCTGGTCAGGCCACGGTGTCGGAGACATATACGAAAGCGGAATTGATCCGCGTCCGGGTGAGCGACAGCAACAGCAAGATCGGGTTGAGCAACGTATTCGCGGTTTCGGACGGGGGCGCGTACCGCATCGTCAAGGTGTCCGGTGACTCGAGCAGTATAGTCGCCGGAGCCGGGCAGGCGCTCGTCGTTCAGGTTCTCGACCAGTGGGACAACCCGGTGCCCGGCCAAACGGTGAACTTCGTCCGGGTGCTCGGTACCGGATCGATACCCGCGACGGCGGTCACGAACGCGTCGGGTAACGCACAGCAGACGCTCACCACCGGCACCACCGTCGGCGCCAACACGGCCAAAGCCACGATTCTGGACGAGAGCCCGGCCGGGTTGGAACGCGTCGATTTCAGCGTCAACACCATTGCCGGTCCGATCGCCAACTACCTGGTGACGGCGTCGAAGACCAATCCCGTCGCGCATGAAGATGTCACCATTACGGTGACCGGGCGCGACGCCAACGGCAATCCGCGTACGCAGGATTCGAGCACCAACATCACGCTGTCGAAGACGGGCAGTGCGGTGCTGGCCGCGACGTCGGGCACACTGTCCAACGGCATGTTCACAACCACGGTGTACGACGATGTCGCGGAGTCGTTCACGGTGAGCGCGCAGACCAACGGGACGCCTTCGGAAAACGGCACCAGCCCGATCATCACGGCTTCCAACGCCCCTGCCTACCAGGTCTTCAAGGTTAGCGGAGACGCCAACGGCCTGATCGCGGGTGGCACGCAGCCGCTGACGGTGGTCGTGAGAGACATCTACGGCAATACGGTGGACAACCAGGTGGTCACGTTTGCAATCTCGTCGGCCCCCGACGGGACGGCGTCGCTCAGCGACGGAACCGGCGACCCGAGCGACGGCATTACGCTCACCAACGGCAGCGGCCAGGCGACGGTGACCTATACGACGTCGTTGACGGCGGGCACCAACACGATCAACGCGGTGATTCTGGACGGGACCCCGCTCGCGCAGGAGCGCGTCACTTTTACGGTAACGACGGCGGCGGGTGGAATCGCGTACTACATCGTGCAGATGAATGCGACGTCGACGACGGCCGGCATCTCGAAGAACGTGACGGTTACGGCCTACGACGACAATGACAATCAGGTCGACGACGATGCCACCCAGGTGGACTTGTCGCCGAATCCCGGCACCGGGCTCGTCTTCGGCCAGAACCCGGTCACGCTGGCCAACGGCACCGCCACCACGACGGTGACCGCCACTGCCGTACAAACTTACCAGGTGAAGGCGAATACGGTGGGACTGCCGTTGATCACCGGCACGGGTCCCGTCGTGACCGTGGTTCCGGCGCCACCTTCGGGGACCATCACCGCCACGGCGACGCAGAACACGATCACCGCCAACGGCACGTCCACCACGACCATTACCAGCGGCGTCATTCGTGACACCTACGGCAACCAGGTGGCGTCGGGATTGAACGTCAACGTTGCGGCAGGTATCGGCGGTGTCATCGTGGGCGGAAGTCCGAAGCAGATCGACGGCACCGGCCGTATCAGTTTCGACCTGCGCTCCTCGACCAACACCGGCACCAGCACGGTCAACATGACCAGTGCCACCGGCAGCGCCACCGGCAGCATCAACATCACGTTCGCGCCCAAACCCAACCTGATCTGCAATACCGCACCGTCGCCCGCCATTGTGGTGCCGGGGCAGAATGTTGCGTTCAGCGTGCAGGCGGACAACGCGACCTCGACCGCGGTGAATCTCACCACGGCCACCACGTTCAGTTTCACCGATGGCACGCGTACCTATACGGCGAACCTCGCCGCACCGCAGACCATCCCGGGACTCGGTAGCACCACGCTCTTGTTCAGCGCCGCCACCATCAACGCGGCCTTTGCGACCGCGCAGTACGCGCCCGTTGCAACACTGATCGGTACCGACCAGTTCAACTCGGCAGTCAACGCGCCCATCACGCTTCCCGCCAACTCGCTCCTGGTCACCAGCATCGAAATCACCGGCATCGTGCCGATGTCTCCCACCGTCAGTCGCGGCCAGCCGACGACGGTTGCCGTCACCGTCAAGAACAACGGCGCACAAACCACGACCATCAGTGACGTCGACGTCGTCTTCATTCCCACCGATGCATTCACGGTCGGGAATGCGCCTGAAAACGGTTCGACGATCGCCGCCGGCGCGTCGAAAGTATTCAATGTCCCCGTGACGGTGGGTCCGGGCGCCACCACGGGAACCTATCAGGTGGATGCGATCGCGACCGGAACCGTGGGCGGCCAGGGCGTGATCGACAATTCGGTGGCGCCGCATCCACTGGCCAGCCTGCAAGTGACCACCGGCGCGAGTCTCGCGTATGAACCGGGGACGCTGGTACCGACAACGGTGTCGAGCGGTGATGCGTATTCGTTCGAGGTGACACTGCGCAATACCGGCGGCGGCCTCGTGTCGCTCGACTCGACCGTGACACGCCTGACCTTCACGGACGGAACGCGCACATTCAGCGCGGCGCCGGCGCAGCCCTACGCCATCCCGGGCGACAACGCCACGCAGACCATGACCTTCCGCTCGAAGTATGTGCCCGCTGCCTTTACGCCGGGCTCGCATGCGGTAACCCTCAATGCGCACGGAACCGAAAATGGTGTGACGTTCCTGCAGGCGGTGCCGCTCACAGGCAGCAATGTGCTCGTGCAGGCACCCGCCGCTGTTTCCGAAATTGCGGCCAACTCGCTCTCTCCCGATCAGGTGAGCAAAACCACCACGGCGACCTTCACCGTGCAGTTCCAGAACACGGGCGGCGCCACCGTCGTGCTGAACCACCATCAAGTTTGCCTCCAACCAGTACAGCGCTGCGCTCAACCCCTCCGGCCCGACGGCCCTGCCGCCCGGGACGACGGCGCTGCAATTCCTGGGAGCGGTGGTGAGCAATGCCATTGCGATGGGCACGTACAATCCGGTTGTGCAACTCACCGGCACCGAAAATGGGAATGTGTTCAGCCAGGCCATCACGCTCGTTGACGGCGTCAATGTTCAAAATGCGCCGGCCATTGCCATCCTGAGCATGACGCCGTCGCAGGCCCAGTTCACCACTGACCAGGCCGGCACCATCCAGGTGCGCATGTCGGTGAGGAATTCGAGTCTCGGGGCGGGCGCAAACTTTTCGAGTGCGACGCTGCGCTTCACGCACGCTGGTCAGGATCGCACCAACCAGTTCACGGTTTCGGTACCGTCGTCGTTCACCAACGGAGCGCTGCTGGCGGCCAACGAGACCGACGAAGTCGTGTTCAACGTCTCCGACAACACTAGCAACGCGATGACGCCGGGAAACATGACCATCGACGGCACGGTAATTGTGACTGACGTCAATACCAGCCAACCCATCACCGTCAACACCGCGCCCGGAAGTGGCTCGGGGAATCTGCAGGTGATGACGCCCGCGAGCATCACGTTCGATGCGGTGACATTGTCGCAGCCGAAGGTGACGGCGGGCATGTCGGGTGCCAACCGGACGTGGAAGGTACGCGCCATTGCGCGCAACTCGGGCGGCAGCGACGTGGTGCTCACGCTCACCGACGCCGTCACGAAACTGAATTTTTCACCGTCGCCGGGATGGGCTTCCAGCGTACAGCCGACGCTCGGCCATGGTGGCACCACGCTCACGGGCGGCGAAGTCGACACGCTCATTTTCAACGTGACGACCACGGGAAGCACGCCGGGCCCGAACAACGTCGACGTGATGACGTCGGGTGTGGAGTCGAACAGCGGGCGCTCGGTGGATGGCACGGCGTCGGGGCAGGCAACCGTGCAGGTACAGACTCCGGCTGCGATTCAAGTGACCAGTGTGGTGCCGTCGCGCAGTACGATTACCGGCGGTACGGCCTTGCCGTGGACGGTGGCTGTCACGTTGACAAACACCGGACAGTCCGACGTCGATCTCTCGCTCGGCAATGCGGTGAGCTTCAGCATTGCCGATGCCACGGCCCCACCCGCGTTCACGATTCCGACCACGCTGGCCGGCGGCGGTGTAACGCTTTCCGGCGGGGAAACCGATCAGTTCGTGGTGTCGCTGACCACGACGGGGACGTACGCGCTCTCAGGCGCGAAGAGTATTTCCGTCGGTGTGAATGGTACGGAGCTCAACTCCGGCGCGTTGCGCAGCGGCAACAGTTCGTCGGCCAGCGTTACGGTCGAGAAGACCCCCAATCTTGATTTTGTCTCGTTGTTGCCCGGAACGGTTTCGAAGCTCACCACGGTTGCGTTCCAGGTGAACGTGCAGAACACCATCACGCCCAACGGTGCCACCGCGACGCTCGATCGTTCGCTCACGCGACTGCGCTTCGGTTCGAACCAGTTCAATGTCGGACTCGATGCCGGCAGCAACGTCGATGTCACATCGGGCAACACGACGCTCCTGACCTTTGCCGGTGCGGTGGTGGGGGCCGGAATCCCCAACGGCGTTCAGTCCGACGCGCAACTCGAGTTGCACTGGATTCAGAATGGTGTGGCCGGCACGAAGACGATCAACCTGCCCACGCAGATCACGGTGCAGGCGGCCCCGGCTCTCAGCATTCTGAGCGTGCGTCCGAGCAAGTCCACCATGACACGCCAGCAGGCAAACGCCGGCACGGTGACCATGGTGCTGCGCAACTCGGGCGGCGCGGCCGTGAATCTGAACCTATCTCCGGCCAATACCCACCTCGGCTTCAAAGTGGTGAGCTCGGGTGCCATCGTTACCAACGAATACACAATTACGGCGCCGAGCGCGCTGCAGTCGGCGGGTGGAACCTTGCTCGCGGGGGGCGCCACCGACTCGCTCGTCTTCGACGTTGCGCAGGCCGGCGTGACCACCGGCGCTATAATTTTGAACGGCTACGTGGGTGGTATCGACCAGAACTCGTTGCTTCCAGTCACGGACGACACCTTTGACGGCGGTTCGGGGGCACTCACGCTACAACTGCCCGGCGCGCTCAGCATCCTGAGCATCACGCCGTCACAGGCGACGGCGACCGTGGGGCAGACGACGAAGACGTACCCGATCAAGATGGCGGTCAGGAATACGGGTGGAGCGGCGGTCGACATCTCTCTGCTGAAAGCCAATTCGTTCCTCCTGTTTTCAGGCACCCCGGCCAGTTGGGGCTATTCAGCGGCAACGATGGCGAACGGTATCACGCTTTCCGGGGGGGAGACCGACACGCTCAGCTTCCTCGTAACGACGACCGGCGGTCCGGCAGGCACGACGACGATTTCCGGAACGGTCTCCGGGACCGAGACCAACACCGGTCAGGCCCGCAGCGACGACACGGTGAGCGGCGGCACGGGTACCATCACATTGCAGACCCCGGCCAATCTCATTGTCGATTCGGTTACGCCGTCGCAGCCCTCGATCACGCAGTCAACCTCGGCCGCGTGGACCACGACCATCGTGCTCCACAACGCGGGCCAGTCCGGGGCGCGGCTGGATCTGCCGGCCGGGTTTACACTTTCGATCGCGAACAACACGGGCGGCACGACCTACGTGAAACCTGTCGACCTCGAAGAAGGTGGAGTCCTGCTGGCAGGTGGCGCAAGCGGAACGCTCGTCACGACCACCACGGCCACGGGAGCCTTTTCTTCAACGGGCAGCAAGGCTCTCAACGTTTCCATCGGTGCCACTGAAGTGAACAGTAACCGCGTGTTCGCTGCACCGGGCAGTGGGTCAGTCCTCGTGCAGTCGGCACCTAATCTCGTTGTACTCGCCATCCGCCCCACACCGGTCACGAGCGGATCGGTGATTGATTTCGAGGTCGATGTTCAGAACCCCGGTGCAAGCTCGGCCACCGTAAAACTCGATCGTGTCACAACGCGCGCGCGCTTCGCCTCCAACGCCTTCAGCGCCGTGCTCGATGTAACGAGCCCCGACGTTATTGCAGGCGGCGCGACGACGACGCTCAAGTTCGAGAGCAAGATCATCCCGACTTCGATCGCCATCGGCCCTTACGATTTCAACGTCGATCTAAACTACACCGCCAACGGTGTGGTAGTGAGCGAGCCCGAAGTGGTGACCAACGGCGTTGCCGTGCAGCCCGCGCCGCAACTCTTTATACAGTCCATCGTGACTTCGCAGCCCACCGTGACGGCGGGGCAGACCACGGACTGGACCGCCACCATGACGGTGGTCAACACCGGCGCAGCCGATATCGACATCAACGTCAGTCCCGCGCTGCCGCTGAAGACGTTCCTGACGTTCCTCAAGCCCAACGGGCAGCCGGATCTCACCTACACGGTGAACCCGCCTGTCATGGTGGGTGGCGACGAGATTCTCTCGCAGAACGAGACCGGGCAGATTCGCTTTACCGTCAACCAGACCGGCACCACCACCGGCAACATCACGATCAGCGGCAAGGTGGAGGGGACCGATCTCAACGATGCCTCGACGGTCACCGACGATACCTTCGACGGCGGGCGCGGCAGCGTGACCGTCCAGACCCCGGCTGCAGTGAGCATTCTGGCGATCCATCCCACGCAACCCGTGGTGACGGTCACACAGGGATCTTTCGGTGCGCGTCTCATTGTGGCTAATACGGGTGGTTCCGACGTATCGATCAATCTGGTCGGCACGAACGCTTCGTTCAACCCGACCGGAAGCTGGAATACGGGCAGTACCAGTACTCTGCTCGGAGCGGGCGGCAACGTGCTGGCGGGCGGCGCGGTGGACAGTCTGTTCATCCCGATGACGGCCACCAATACCTCGGGCGTGACGCGTATCGACGCCACGATGCCGTGGACACAGATCAACTCGTCCGATGCCGGCAGTTCCAACACCAGTACGTCGGGTTTTGGCAGCATTCGCACCGAGTCGAAGCCCGACCTGCGCGTGTTTGCGACCGTGTCCGCGTCACCCAATCCGCTGGCCGTGAATGTGAACCAGGCCTTCAATATCCAGGTCACCGTGCAGAACCAGGGCGGGGCGGATGCCACCAACGTCGTGATGGACATGGTGACTGACGGCGCCAGTGCCATCCAGAAGCCCTTCACGCCCATTCCGGTGGTGCCGGGCGGACAGAGCGTTGCGTATCAGCTGCCGGTGGTCGCTTCGTCGGCAACCAACGCGGCGGAGAAATTCACGGCATCCATCACCTCTGCTGTCGACGAGAACTCGGGGCAGAGTTCGCTTGTCAACTACACCAACGCGGTGGACAACAACGCCACGGTGGCGGTGCAGACACCGGCGACCGCGAACATCCTTTACGTGCACCCGTCGCAACCGACCGTAACGCGCAGCCAGAGCACACCGTGGAACGTCACCGTGGCATTGCGCAATACGGGCCAGGCGGGCGTCATTCTCGTGCCACCGACCGCGGGTGATCTTGACTTCTCCATCCTGGGCGCTACCAAGCTCGATTACATCGTGCAGGCCCCCACGAAATTCGGTTCGGGCGCCAGCGGCTGGACGCTGTCCGGCGGAGCGACCGACTCGCTCAAGTACACGGTCACCACCACCGGCGTCGACACCGGACTGGTGGACATCGGTCTGGGCGTGACGGGCAGTGATCGCAACGATCCCACGCAGAATCTGAGCGATGCCGGTGGCACTGACGTCCGCGTTCAGGATGTGGCGGGACTGTTCATCGCATCGACACTTCCGGTCGGTACGTTCAACCACGCCACCGCCGATCGCGACACGGTGAACACCAACTTTGCCTATGAGATTCGCGTGAACGTGCAGAACGCCGGTGGCGAGGGCGTGGATAGCGTGCGCGTCCAGCTCACCACCAATCTTGGCGGTAGCGGGTCGACAATTGCCCCCGCTTCGTTCAAGCGGCAGTCAATCAACGCGGGCGCCAGTCGTGAATTCGTATTCCGCATCACGTCGCGGTCAAATACGGTGGCGCTGGAGACATTCACGTCGAGCATCCTCGCGGGCGTGAAATCCCAGAACACAGGACAAACCGTGATCCCGCAGCCGGCGCTCGACAATGCACATGTGGTCGTCACCCAGAACCGCGCCAATTTGAGTTTGAATCTCTTCGTGGCTTCGCCCCCGGGCTCGGCGGGCGGTATCGTGGGCGCGAATCAGAACTTCACACTGGGCGCCATCGTGTCCAATCCGGCCAACGCGGCCAACCTGGGCGGGCCCGCCTTTGTCACGCTGTCGGCGCCCGGCGGATTCAACGTGGTGCAGCCGCTCCAGCAGGCCTTCGCGGAAAACGACACTGTGCGCTGGAACGTGACCGCGCCGTCCGCGGCGCAGCCAGCGGTCAATTTCTCGTGCGCGATCACGACCACGCCCAACGATGTCAACGCGGGCGCACCCGCGTTCGTCTCCAAGGCGAGCGATACGCAGTCCATCACGGTGACCAGCGGCGCGGCATTGGCACTTGCGGATATTTCGGTTTTCGCTCCGGCAGGCGCCACGGATGACACCTTGAGCGTGCAACAGAATTTCACGGTGCGGGTAGGCGTGACCGTGCGCGGCGTGACATCGCTTGTGTCAACGCTTTCAATCCCGGGTAGCTTCAATGTTTCCGGGTCGCCGGTGTTCAACTTCTCGAATGCCGCAGGACTGCGCACGCACGACTACGTGCTGACGGCGCCGCCGCTGACAAGTCCGACGAATGATCTGTTCGTGACGTTCACCGCGCTCGACAGCATCACGGGCCTCCCGGTCCCGTCAGCGGCAGATACGGTGCGCATCACCACCGTGGCGCGGCCGTCGCTCACGCTTTCGGCGAGCGTTACGGCTCCGGCTGACGCGGTCGACCGAAAGGTGGGAATCAGTAAGGGGTTCACGGTGACAGCGACGGTGGCCAACGCGGCCGGTGCTGCGGGAATCGCGGCTGCGGGCAATCTCACCATCAATCTGCCCCCGGGTTATTCGCGCGCGGCGAACCAGGCGCAGGTGAAACCGTTTGTCATCGGCCAGGCGGTGACATGGGATCTGATTGCGGCCGCACAGCCGTCGGGTCCGGATCAGATCGCCATTACCATTTCGACCGTTCCCGCCGACGAAAACAGCGGTTTTGCCGCACAGGTTGCCAACGGCACCGCGAACATTGCCATGGTGACGGAAGGCTCGGCGGTCGCGGTGAGCGATGTGTCGTCCTCTCAGAATATCGGCACGCCGGTGGCCCAGGGCGGTGCGACCAACCTGGACATGCTCAGATTCCGGATTGCGTACAACGTCACCGACACGAGTGTGCCCCCGGCGCAGGTAGACACGGTCGCGGTCACCATTGTTGACAAGAACGGCGCCGTAATGAGTGCGGGTACGGTGGCGCAGACGCTCAAGCGTGTGGCACTCGATGTTGGTGCCGCGCAGCCGTTCGAAGTGTTGAACCCGGACACCAACCCCGTGCTGGTTTCGTTGATGACCGGTAACCAGGGCGTCGACGTCAATCCCGACGGTTCGATCGAAGCCACGGTCTTCCTCGATCTCGATCCCAGTCCCCGGGCCACCGAGTTGGTCGTTAACATCCGCGGCACGGGTCTGATCGTGAAGGATCCCAACACGAGACTCGGTGTCACCGATGCGCAGGGCCAGCCGCTCGACATCAAGTCGGGGCCGCTGGTCATACTCAGCTCGAACTTCGCGGAATACGCGCACAACTATCCGAATCCGTTCTCGGCCGGCAACGGTGTCACAAAAATCGCGTATTTCATGGATGCGCCCGCCGCCGTGAGCATAAAGATTTACGCGATCACCGGTGATCTCGTGCACGAGGAAGATATTCCGGCGAGCGATCCGCGCGCACAGGCGGGGCCACAGGAAACCACCTGGGATGGCCGTAACGACAACGGTGAAGTGGTGCGCAACGGCGTCTACGTGTGCATGCTGAACGCGGGAGGCAAGTCCGCCAAGTTCAGGATCGCGGTGGCAAAATAATGCGGCGGCAACTACGCATACTCGTGGGCGTGCTCGCGCTGATGGCGCCGTGGTCCGCTCGCGCGCAGGACGGCGGCACCGTGAGCCCGTTCTCGTTGGGTGCCGGTTCGCGAGCGATCGGCGTGGGCCGCGCGTTTGTCACCGATGCGGACGACGCCAGCGCGCCGTACTGGAACCCGGCCGCCCTCAAGAACGTCCAGCAGATGCAGTTCATGGCCATGTACATGAAGCCGAACGGCGATCTGGATCTGGAGGCAAACTACACATATTTCGGTTTCGTGTACCCGACGTTGTCGGCGGGGGCCTTCGGGCTTGGGTACCTGCGCACGGGCACGACCTTCCCGATTTACGACGAGGCCAGCCGTCCGGGCGGCGAAGGGAACTATAATGAAAGCCAGTTCCTCGTCTCCTACGCCGCGCAGCGTCACCTTCGCTACCTCTTCGGCACGCTGGCGATGGGCGCGAGCTTCAAGGTCAACCGGCAGATCGTGGATCCCTTCTCGGACACCGCGCCTGGTGTGGACGTGGGCTTCCATTACACGCCCGATGCATGGCCGGATTTCGCAGTCGGCGTCAACCTCCAGGACCTGGCCGGCGGTGCCTACCGCCTGAATCAGGCCGACGACAGCGTCGACAGGACCATTCTTGCCGGCCTTGGTTACACGCGCCGCTTCGACAACGGTTCGGCGCTGCGCGTCATGCTGCAGTACGACAGCCCGGAACGTGCCGACGGGCGCTTCCACATGGGCGCCGAGTACATGTTCACGAAGTACATCTCACTGCGCGCGGGCTTCGACGATGGTACGCCGACCTTCGGTCTCGGCGTGGGAGTTTCCGACTACGGTCTGGATTATGCTTTCTTCTCGAAAGACGCGGCAGGTTCTACCCAGTCCTTCAGCTTCAATGCGCGCATCGGCTCGACTCTGGACGAGCGTCGTGCGGCACTCGAGGAGCAGCGCGCTCAGGAGGAAAAAGACCTGATCAGGCGCACGTTCGAGACGCGCGTGGCCGCACAGCGCACGAAGGCAAAACAGCAGGAGGCCGCGGGCGACTGGCCGGGCGCGCTCAATTCGTGGCAGAACATCCTCGATTACGTGCCCGACGATGCGGA
>CAZULB010000046.1:0-21531 GCA_964621155.1 uncultured bacterium
TGCCATCGTGGCGAACGAAGATCTCGTCGATCGCATCGATCCGGTGCAGTACTCTATTCGCCTGCTCTTGCCTGCCGGTTCACTCCTGTTGCGGGATCGCAGTGTTTCGGTCCTGGCGGGTCCGCTCGACACCGCCGGCTTCAACCATCCCTGGACCCACCCCGACCCCGCCATGGACACGATACAGTTGCAGTTGGCGCACATCTGCGCACAATCGGCCGGCGGCGACGAACCGGTGGAGGAAACCTTCAGGCGTATGGCCGCAATCGCCGCACCCGGGCACTTCCTCCCCGTCTCAGGCCGGCGCGGACCATCTCCCCGCCTCACCGAAGACTGGTTCTGCTGAGCGGAACCTACCGGGAGCCAGTTTGGCTCCATCGAACGATTTGGCGTTTAGGTCGAGTTCGGTCTATTATTGGCGCGCTATGGATGAACTGAGCCTCAATTTCGAACTGCCCGGCGGTCAGGCGCTGCGCATCAGCGCGACGCCGTCCATGATGCATCCCGAGCAGTGTACCTTCCAGTCCAGCGCGGCGCTCTTTCCCGGCGGCTCCGCTCACTTCTCCAACCGTTCGCAGTCGCAGGGTTCTCCCCTCGTCGACCGACTTTTCGACGTCGAGGGCGTGAGCGAGGTGCTCATCAATCACGACGTGGCACGCATCACGCTCGCAGGCGACACTGACTGGGAATTCAAGATTCCGTTGATCGGAATGGCGATCCGGGACGCGCTCGCCAGCGGAAAACCGCTCATCTCCGAAGCCGTCGCCGGGTCGATGCTGCCGCCGGAAGAGATTCGACGCCGCGTGCAGCAGGTGCTGGATACCATCATCAATCCTGCCGTTGCATCCCACGGCGGCGTGGTGACACTTCTCGACGTCAGCAACAATGCCGTTTTTCTCGAATTCGGCGGCGGCTGTCAGGGCTGCGGCATGGTGAGCGTGACACTCAAGTATGGCGTTGAACGAACCATTCGTGAAGAAGTGCCCGAAGTGGGAGAGATCCTCGATACCACCGATCATGCCGCGGGCCGCAACCCGTACTACGCTCCGTCGTCCAAGTGACGCTGCCTCGTTCCGCCTTCCGCACATGAAGCCTCGCCTCCTCATGCTGATACCGACAGCTACGTACCGCGCGGAGGCTTTTGTGCGCGCGGCACAGCGGCTGCCCATCGATCTCAGCCTGGCGTCGGAAGTGCCGTCATCGCTTTCGCATCTGCACCCCGTAGATCTGCCGGCATTCAGTTTTTCGCAGTCACGCGACATCGTGGCCGCCGCGCAGAAACTGGCCGCCACGACGCGTATTGACGGCATCGTCGCCGTGGACGACGCCTCGGTGCTCGCGGCATCACTGGTGGCCAGCACGTTGGGGCTTCCTCATCACACACCCGACGCGGTGCGCGCGGCGCTCAACAAGTACTTCGCGCGCGAGCGCATGCGCGCAGCGGGGCTCGACGTGCCTCGTTTCCGGCTTGTCGCGGTGGATGCCGAGCCGCAAGGCGCGGCGCGTGAAGTAGGCCGGGACATCGGTTACCCCGCCGTGCTCAAGCCGCTCGCCATGGCGGCCAGCCGCGGCGTGGTACGCGTCAATTCCCCGGAAGAATTTGCTTCCGCGTTCGCTCGCCTCGTCGCACTCGTGCGCAACGCGCCGTCGGCGCATGACGAAATTGCCAATCGCCACGTTCTCGCCGAGTCCTACATCCCGGGCGGCGAAGTCGCCGTAGAAGGGATGGTCGAGCGTGGCGTGTTTCACTTGTTGGCGGTATTCGACAAGGTTGATCCACTCGAAGGGCCCTATTTTCCCGAAACCATGTACGTGACGCCATCACGCCTTGCGGAAAAGACCCAGGCGCGGATCGAAGCCGTGACGCGCGACACCGTCGCCGCGATGGGTCTCGACAACGGCCCCGTGCACGTCGAGTTGCGCATTGACGGCGATCGGGTTGTGCCAATTGAAGCGCACGCGCGCTCGATCGGGGGCTACTGCTCCAAGATGCTGCGTTTCGAGGGTGAGCGTTCGCTCGAGGAGATCATCATTCTGCAGGCGCTGGGCCTGCTGGGAGAAGTTCCCAGGCGCGAAAAAAAGGCTGCGGGCGTGTGGATGATGCAGGCGCCGCGCGAAGGGCGCTTCGTGGAGATGCGCGGTGTCAGCGCCGCGACCAGTGTTGCTCATGTCGACGAAGTGATCGTGAGCGCGCGGCCCGCTCAAATGCTGACGCCGTTACCGGACGGTTTTCTCTATCTGGGATTCATTTTTGCGCGCGCGGGAACTCCGCGGGAAGTCGAGGGCGCGCTGCGCGCCGCCTTCAGCCGCCTCGAGCCGGTCTTCGACGGCGTCTAGCGGAGCAACACCAGCTTTGTGGTGGCACGCCGCGTCCCGGCGGTCAATCGCACAAAGTAGACTCCACTCGCCGCTGGATTGCCCTCCGCATCGCGTCCATCCCATGTTAGCGACGCCGCCCCCGCATCCATCACGCGCTCGGCCAGCGTCGCCACCCGTCGTCCCGCGACGTCGTGGACGGTGGCAACCACGCGCCCACTCTTCGGATTCACGAAAGCAATGCGCACGTCCGGATTGAACGGGTTCGGGAACGCCTGCAAGTGCAGCGCTCCCGCCGGCGTGTCACGCACGGCGCTCGGCAGCGTGCGCACAAGATAACTGCCTTCCACATGCGTCGGAATCTCGCTGCCCCGGAACATCACGCGGGAGAAAATGCCGGCATCGAAACGGAAATCCGCGTCGATACGGTCGAGATGCACGTCGGCTCCGTCGAAAACCACGGATGCCGGTGCGTCATCCACCGCGGCAATCAGCGCACCGTCCATCGTCAACCGCGTGACCTCGACGAGTGTGAACGCGCGCAGTTGCGACCCGCTCCGGCGCACGAATCCGAGCGAGGCATCGGTATCCACGTTCCACGCCGCAGCCACGCCCGGGTCCGCGCTGCCGCCGGGGGAATACGGATCCCGCATCACAACATCGTCCACGATACCATTGGCCCAGTCGATGGTTAGCCGCGCCCCATTGGGCACGGGTGTCCGCGTCACTGCGGGCACCGAGGACTGGAAGCCCGCTGGCAGCGGCAGCAGCACGAAGGTAAAGTGCGGGTCGACGGCCGTGTTCTGGAGCATGAGGAGTGTGGAATTGGGGTCCTCGTTGTAGTTGTCGAATGGCACGACCGTGGGGTGCAGAGCGGCGCGCGCCGGTTGCACGCAGTAAACCCGGAGGGCGGCAGCGCCCGAGTTCACCACCAGTGTTGCCGTCGTGGTGTCGATCACCGCGCCGGCGGGAGTGTGCATGCACCAGTCGTAACGATGCGCGACGGCGTCCTTCTTGACATCGTCGCGAATAATGAAGTACGGCATGATGCCGTCACCGTGCACGGCCACCACCGTGCGCAAGGCGCGCTCGACGGGATTGGCCCCCGTCAATCCCCAGTTCCAGTTGCTCCACGCATACGGCACTCCCGGACTGTTGTACGGGCTGTGCGTCGAATAGGCCTGCGTGGCGTCACCGCGCACATAGTCGGCGTAATCGGTGGTGATGAACCCGGTGATCCTGCCGTCGGTGCCGATCGAGCTTCCGGCATTGTGCTGGCCGTTGCCGTCGATGCGCACGATATTGTGCGCTTCGCTCTGTTTCGCCATCGAACCCATGCCGTTGTCGAGCACAAGCTTCTCTCCGTAGGCCGACAACGTGAACTGGTTCTGGTCTTCCTGCGCGTGGCCGCCACGAAACTCGCCCGAATAGAAACTGAACACGACGTCGTTGGAGCTGGCCCCGTCGGCCCAGCCCGTGCGGAAATAGTAGAGACCGCGGTCCTCCCATACATGGCTCTTGGAAAGCACGGATGCGGGATTCACCGGCGTGAGGTTGCGGTGCCATAGGACCGTCCCCGCCTTGTCGTTTTCGTCCAGCACATCCTTGCCATGCTGGCCGGCGGAATGCTCCCACATGTACGCCGCGAGATGGCTTCCCCACTCCGCCTGCGCCCACGCCCAGTACGTCGTGTGGTGGGCCAGCGGCCGAAAGTAGTCGGTCTGGTCCTGGATGTTGTTGCTGCGCGCATCACCGCGCGGATCGATCTCGTACGGCACCCAGCGTTCGACGGCTCGGATCGAGGGGTCGAGCCCGTGGTCGACGCCGTCATAACGCTTGCGGGCGTCGAAGTAATAGATCAGGCAGCGCAGGCTCCAGGTCACGTACAGGACGCCTTCGCGGTAGCACCCGTCATCGGCAAGGTGTGTGTCGCGCCACGCCCGGTAGAAACTGTCGGCGGCCGTAAGGGCGGCGTCGGTGACCGATGCCGCGAGCTCGTCTTTGAAACAGATCGCCGCCAGCCCAAGGGCGGTGGAAAGCATCGCCGTCTTGTTGCTTGTGTAGGGACTGTGCCGCCAGATGTCGTAGTTGAGATTGGTGGTGGTGTAGGAAATGTAACTTTGCACTTCGTCACGAATCTCCTGGCGCTCGGCCGCCGTGGCCTGGACGAAAAAATTGTCAAAGCCGATGCTCATCGCGCGCAGCCGCAGCGAGGTGCCAAACACGTCCGTGTCCACGTTCCAGTTGCGGGCGATGTGAAGCGTTACGCGCCGTCCGAGATTTACCAGAGCCGAGTCCACGCCGGACTCCAAATGCGACGCGAGCGCCAGGTTGATGATCGGCTCGTGCGCATAGTCGTCGGCGAGGATGGAATCCATGGGAGCGGTGAGATAGTAGCCGGTGGCGCGGGCGCGAATGTACGCGTAGGCAGCGTCGTCCACGCCGCCGTCGTGGACGCGCGCGCGCAGTACCGGGAGTTCGTTCGTGGAATAGAACAGACGCGGATGTCGCGACGCGAAATCCGCATCACCGGCTGTGAAAGCCGGTGCGGCGAGCAGCATTAACGAAAGAGCGGACAGCCACCATACGGACTGTAACCGCCACCCATACCAATTTATCATTGCCACCGCAGGTCCGGCCGAGCCGGGGTTCGGACCATAGCCGCGACGAGCGGCTCGAAAACAGGGATTGCGTTGATGGTAAAGGCCCCGGGCGGGCGCGTCAACGTGCGGAAAGCCCGGATTCGGGCTTGCGCGCGGCACGTTCGAAGTGGTTATCGTGGTAGTAGTGTCGCCCCTTAACGGTGGCAATCAGGGTCGCGACCAGGTAGGCGGGCAGGAAAAATGGCCCCCACCTTTCATACTGACGCACGTGCACGCGTTCGTGGGCACGCGTGCGCTCCAGGCTGGCGGGATCGCGACCGGCCACCACGTGTCCGAGCGTCATCGCGCTGGCGCCGCCGCGAATCGGGACCAGCCGGCGCAGCAGAAAGCCCAAGGCGCCGCCGTGCGACTCCACCACACCGTTCACCATCGCGGCGCGGCCACCCGTGCACAAGGCCAGGATCGTCAGCACGAGGCCGAGGATGGTGTTGGGCAGCGCCCATATCACACCCGCCCCCCGCTTCATCCCACGCGCACTCACGGCGCGGCTTCGACGGGGTCGAGATGGTGTGCGCCCAGCCGCATCATCTGCCGCTCGATCCACCATGCGCGCTTCTCCACGTACGCGGAGGGATTGTCCGCGCGCAGACGTTTGGGGGCCGGCAGGACGGCTGCCAGCAGACAGGCCTCGTGGCGCGTCAGGCGCGCGGCCGACTTGTGGAAGTAGCGCGGCGACGCTGCCCCCACGCCGTACACGCCGTCGCCGAATTCCGCAATGTTGAGATACACCTCGAGAATGCGCCGCTTGTCCCAGAAGGTTTCGATCAGGATGGTGTAGCCGGCCTCAACCCCCTTGCGGAACCAGTTCCGTCCCGGCCACAGAAAAAGATTCTTCGCGACCTGCTGGGAAATGGTGCTCGCACCGCGCATGTGACCCTTGCGCCGGTGGCGTTGCTCCAGCGCTTTTTCGATGGATTCAAAATCGAAGCCCTCGTGCTCCAGGAATTTCTGGTCCTCGGAGGCCATGACCGCCAGTTGCACGTTGCGCGAAATGTGCTCGAGCCCCACCCAGTCGTACTCGATGTGCACGCCCTTTGACGGCACAAAAATTCCCTCGGCCCTCCGCTCCAACATGAATGCCGACGTGGGCGGGTTGATCCAGCGCATCGCAAAAACAGGAATGATCGTGACCAGGGCGACAACGATGACGATCCACGCCGCGACCCGGCCCAGTCGCTTCAGGCCTTTCCACGAACGTTTCTGCAGCGGCTCTGCCGGGGTTTCTGGAGTGGTTTCTGTCATTGCGCGCGCCCGGCAGGAATGGCCACGACGTCGAAATGCGGCCAACGGTTGAAGTCATCGGAAGAAGCAATGGCGTCGCCGACTGGATGTGCGCCGCCCACGTAGCGATGGAGCGCGTAGTGCGGACGCGCCAGCTCGTTGTGCAGCTCCAGCCGTTCGCCGCGGTCGAGCTTCTTGTGCACTTCGGATATCAGCACCGGCCGGAACTCGTCGATCAATGCGCGCATGGAATGCAACACGGCGGCATCGTATCCCTCGGCGTCGGTCTTGATAATGGAAAGCCGCGGCAGGCGCTCCGGCACGCGCGTGCGCAATTCGTGCTCCAGGTTGCGGCCGGTGACGCGCAGCGCGTAGCGATGTCCGTGGCTCTGGTTGTGTAGGCGCGACAGATAGCCGCCGTTACCGAAGGACGCGTCCCAGTAATGAAACTCGAACTCGCCGTCGTTTTCGGTGGCCGCCATGTTGAGCGGCAGCACCGCGGCGGCGCGGCCGGCATTCAGGCGCGCGTTCACCTCGAGCACGCGGAACACATGCGGATTGGGCTCGACGGCAACCACGAGCCCCGAAGGTCCGCACGCCAGAGCCATGGGTACGGTGGTGTCGCCGGTGTGGGCTCCCACGTCGACGGCGACATCGCCATCACGCAAGAACGCACGCCAACCATCGACATCGTGCTGCGTGATCGTCTTCGGCTTTTCGAAAGGGTGCAGCCACTGCGCGTACTCGACCCCGCCGTCACGTTCGAGCGTGAAACGCTTCAGCTCATGACCGTAGGTCCGAAACGTGCGCTTGTCGCGGTGGCGCTGAATTCTGCGCGTGAGGGCACCGAGCATCGGCTACTTGGTCCACCCGCTTCTCGCCAGCTCCCTGACCACGGAGCCGGTGTAGCTCTGAATGTCCTCACGCAACTTGCCGGTCTTGCCTGTCGATGACCGCACTGCCCACACCAGCTTCTCAGAGCCGAGGTCGAACAGGTTGGCTTCGACCAGCACGAAGTTCTGCCGCTCGTTGTACGCCGTGCTCATCATGGCACCGTAGCTCATGTTGTAATACGTGCCCCACTGGTAGTAGCCCTGCGGCATGTAGTACGCGTTGCCGAGCGTCTGCGTCTCCTTGAAGTCTTCCCCCAGCGGTCGCGCGGTGAGCGCCATGCCGTATCCCTGGGTGCGCAGCGTGGCCACCAGCGAGTCGGGGTTGGTGGAAGGGCCGGCTTCGATGAACGAGTACGACGCGGTGGCGTCGTTACCGCGATCGCGGAGGGCTTTGGCGAAGGTGTCCTCGAACACGCGCTTGGCCACGGCATCGGTGGTGAGACCCACCACCGCGATCTTGCCCCCCGGCTTCGGCTCCACGTTGGGATCCTTCCACTGGTCCGAAATCTCCGTGCCGCCACAAGCCCCGAGCCCTGCCAGCAACGCCAGCACGGCGATCCATCGCACCTGTTTCATCGAATGCCTCCGTAGGTCACAAGCCTTGCAAGGTCCGGCCGAATGGCGTATATTACGTCGCCCGCGAGGTTTCGCGCAATGAAGGCCGGTAGACGGCCTTCTTCCTTATTGATCCGATTCCAGACTCGAACCCGGCTTGAGGCCAGGGAGCGCGCGCCGGAAATGGCGTGCGACCGACCATGCATCAAAAACGACGCAAAGACGTCCGTAACATCGCGATCATTGCCCACGTCGACCATGGCAAGACCACCCTCGTCGACGCCCTGCTCAAGCAGACGGGCGCCCATGCCTTCAAAGACGGCGAGGTCATGATTCTCGATTCCAATCCGATCGAGCGTGAGCGCGGAATCACGATTTTCTCCAAGAATGCGTCGATCAAGTACAAGGATCTCACCATCAATATTGTCGACACCCCGGGCCACGCCGATTTCGGGAGCGAAGTAGAGCGCATCCTGCGCATGGTGGACGGCGTGCTCCTGCTCGTGGATGCCTTCGATGGTCCCATGCCGCAGACCAAGTTTGTGCTCAAGAAGTCGCTCGAGTTGCACTTGAAGCCGATCGTCGTCGTCAACAAGATCGACCGGCCCAACGCGCGTCCCGACGAAGTGGCAAGCCTGACTTTCGACCTGTTCTGTGAGCTCAACGCCACCGACGAGCAGCTCGACTTCCCCATCGTGTACGCCTCCGGAAAGATGGGATGGGCGACGCTCGACCTCGACGAGCCCAAGCAGGACATGAAGGCGCTGCTCGAGACCATCGTGCACCGCGTGCTCCCGCCCATCGCCGATGCCGACCATCCGTTCCAGATGCTCGTCACCATGCTCGATTACGATTCGTACATGGGACGCATCGGCAGCGGCCGTATTTATCACGGTTCGGTGAAGGTGGGCGACCAGACCGTCCTTATCAAGCGCGATGGCGAGCAGATCCGCTCCAAGGTGACGCGCATCCTGCGTTACGTGGGCCTCAAGCGCGCCGAAGTGCAGAGCGCGATCGCGGGGGACATCGTATCGATCGCAGGCGTCGAAGACGTGCACGTGGGCGAAACGCTCGCGTCACCGGAACGCCCGGAGGCGCTTCCGCTCATCAAGGTCGATGAGCCCACCATCTCGATGTTCTTCTCACACAGCACGAGCCCGCTCTCGGGCACCGACGGCGGGCGCTTTCTGACCTCGCGCCACATTCGCGAACGCCTCGAGCACGAGGCCATGATCAACGTGGGCATCAAGGTGGAAGACGCCGACGGCGGCGAGCGCATCAAGGTGAGCGGCCGCGGCGAGCTCCACCTTGCCATTTTGATCGAGACCATGCGCCGCGAGGGCTATGAGATGGAAGTGTCGCGCCCGCGCGTGATCTTGAAGGAAGTCGACGAGGAGCTCCTGGAACCCGTCGAGGAAGTCGTCGTCGAAGTGGACCCGGGATTCCAGGGCACCGTCATCGACGCGCTGGGCAAGCGCAAGGGTGAGATGCGATCGATGATCACCAGCGCGGTTGGCACCATCCGCATGGAGTTCATCATTGCCACGCGCGCGCTCATCGGTTTCCGCGGCGAGTTCCTCACCATGACGCGCGGCACCGGCGTCATGTACCAGAACTTCTACGAGTACCAGCCCTACAAGGGTGAGATGCCGAAGCGAAACTCCGGCGTGCAGATTGCGCTCCACCCCGGAACCGCGGTGGCATACGCGCTGTGGAGCCTCGAGGAGCGCGGCGAAATCTTCATTCGCCCGGGTGATCCTGTTTATGAAGGGATGATCATCGGCGTCAATAACAAGGGCTCCGACCTGGTCGTCAACGCCATCAAGGAAAAGAAGCTCACCAACATGCGCTCCTCGGGCGCCGACGACGCCATCCAGCTCACGCCCCCGCGCGAGATGACGCTCGAGTTCGCGCTCGAGTTCATCGAGGACGACGAGCTGGTCGAAGTGACTCCGAAATCGATCCGCCTGCGCAAGAAGATCCTGAACGACCAGGAGCGCAAGGTCGCGTCGAAGAAGCCCGCGGCGGTCTAGGGCGACCACCCTCCGGAGCCCGAGGGTATGCTATAATCCGCCCGTTCACCGGAATCCGCTTCAACGCCCACACTCGAGGAGCCCCATGTATCGCGGCGTCGCGACACTGGCATTGTGCGCACTGCTCTCGCTGTCCGTTTCCGTCCGCGCTGACGATCTGACTCACTTCGAAAGCGCCCCCGTTCACCCGCTGGAGATGTCGACCAGCGGCAACTATCTCTTCGCCGCACATACCGCCGACCACCGCCTGGTGGTCTTCAACCTCAACAGCAATCCACCCCGCCGCGTCGGCGAGATCATGGTGGGCCTGGAGCCGGTCACCGTCCGCGCGCTCGACGGCAGCACCGTGTGGGTCGTCAATCATATCTCGGATTCCGTAAGTATCGTCGATTTCCAATCGCAGCGCGTCGTGCGCACCTTGCTGGTGGGAGACGAGCCGACGGATGTCGTCTTCGCCAACAACCGCGCTTTTGTTTGTGTCTCCGGTGCCGACAAGGTGCGCGCGTACAACCTCGCCGATCTCGACGAGACGCCGACGGACATTCCGCTCGCCATGAGCCATCCGCGCTCGCTCGCGCTCTCGCCCGACCGCGCCCGGCTCTATGTGTGCGCACTCGACAGCCAGAACCGCACCACCGTCGTGCCGCCCGCGGTCGTCCAGGCCAACGGCGGTCTGCCGGCGCCGAATCCACCCAAGAATCCGGCTTTGCCCGCCGCGCCGAAAGTGGCCCTCATCGTGAAACACAACGGCTCTGACTGGGTCGATGAAATCAACCGCTCGTGGAACAGCGTTCTTCCCTACACGCTTCTGGACAACGACATCGCCGTCATCAATACCAACTCGTTGTCGATTACGAGCTACGTGCACGACGTGGGAACCACGCTCTTCAACATTGGCGTCGCTCCCAGCGGACTTCTTTACGTCACCAACCAGGATGCATCCAACGAGGTGCGTTTCGAAACCAACCTGAAGGGGCGCTTCCTCCAGAATCGCGTCACCATTGTCGAATCGCTCGGAGGCACGACGACCCCCCGGAACTTGAATGCGCATATCAACTACGGAAATCCTGCCGGCGACGCCGGCGAGCGCGCGCTGAGCATCTGCATTCCAACCGATGTGGTGGTGTCCCCGTTCGGCAGCACGGCGTACGTCGCCGGTTTCGGCTCGAAGAAGGTGGCCGTTCTCGATGGGTCGGGCAACGTGACACGACGCATCGCTGTCGGGGACGGACCGGCAGGTCTCGCGCTCGACGAGGTTCAACACCGCCTTTATGTTTTCAATCGTTTCTCGAGCTCGATCTCGGTAGTCGATCTCACCGACGATTCATCCATCGAGATTTCGCTGGGTTTCGATCCCAGCGCGGCCTTGATCAAGGACGGCCGCCACTTTCTCTACGACGGCGAGAACTCATCCGCGCACGGCGATCTCGCGTGCGCCAGCTGCCACGTATTCGGCGACATGGACAACATCGCCTGGGACATCGGCGATCCGACGGCAAGTGCGATGATTCCGGTGCCGCCCGGCCAGACTCCCGGGTTGCCCGCGTTCCATCCCATGAAGGGGCCCATGCTGACCCAGTCGCTCAGGTCGCTGTCCGGCACCGGGCCGCTGCACTGGCGGGGCGATCGCGCCAACTTCGCCGCTTTCAACCCGGCCTTCGTGAGCTTGATGGGGCGTGGATCGCAGCTCTCCGCTTCCGATATGACCGCCTTCTCGGACTTCATCTTCAGCATGCGCTATCCGCCCAACCCGAGTCGTGAATTGGACGGAACGCTGCCGATATCGCTCGCCGGCGGAGATCCGCAACACGGCGAAACGCTGTTCAAGACCGCGTCCATCTTTCTCGGCGCTACCCAGTGCGTCACGTGCCACGCGCTTCCCAATGGAACCAACGGGGGGCTGATCGGCGGCTCCGTGATCCAGCAGCCGGAGGCAAAGAAAATACCGCACCTTCGCAACCTCTATCAGAAGACGCGTTACGAGATCAGCGGATCATCGGTGCGCGGGTTCGGCTATTCGCACGACGGAACCGACAACGATCTCATCGCGTTTCTCAGTTCGTCGCTTTTCCAGTTCGCAACTTCGCAGGATCGTGTCGACGTCGCGTCATTCCTGCTTGCCTTCGATACCGGAACGCATGCGGCTGTCGGCGCCCAGTGGACCATGGATGGCAGCAACGAAACAGAGGGGTTGACGAGGCTCAACACGCTGCAGGCAGTGGCGGATGTGAATACGATCGGGCTGGTTGCAAAGGGCGTGGCGTCGAATCAGCACCGGGGCTGGGCGTACGTCGGGGGAGGAAACTGGCGGCCCGACAAACAGGCCGAAGCCGACGTTTCGCAAAGCGCCTTGCTGGCCCTCGCCGGACCCGGAACCGAGATCACGTTTACCGGAGTCATGGATGGCGCGGAAATTCGCCTGGGTATCGATCGTGACCTGGACGGTTTCCGTGATGGCGACGAGCTGGATGCCGGTTCGGATCCCGGCGATCCGGCGTCCACACCGGACTCGGTGATCACCGCGGTCACGCCGTCGCGCCGCACACCGGCGCTCCTGTTCATGGCGGGTCCCAATCCGACCTCGAACGAATCGCGACTGGGCATTCAACTCGACCGCGCGGGCCGCGTTTCTCTCAGCATTTACGACGTACGCGGCGCCCTCGTGCGTCGCCTGGTCAGGTCGGCGGCCTGGCCGGCCGGAGTACGCGTGGAAAACTGGGATCTCCGTTCCGATGCCGGAACGCCGGTGAGCTCGGGCGTGTACTTCGCCCGCTTCGAGGCGCCCGGTACCGTGCTCACGCGACGCCTGACCGTGGTGCGCTAGCGCCCGCCGCGATCCCGGGGCGTCAACGCAGTCCCCACCGCGCACGCACACGCTTTTCCACGGCGCCGAAGACGAACTTATCCGTGATGAGTCCGATCGTAACGATGACGATGATGACGGCGAGCACTTGCGACATGTCGTTGAGCTCGCGGCCCATGTTGAGGAGATGCCCCAGTCCCGGCAGCGTGTACAGGAGTTCGCCGGCCATGAGGGAGCGCCACGCAAACGCCCAGCCCATTTTCATCCCGGTCACAATCGACGGAAGCGCCGCCGGGAAGATCACCGCCGAGTAGATGCGTGTGCCTTTGGCCCCGAGGTTGCGCGCGGCCTTGATGTAAACCGGCGAGGTGTTGCGAATGCCGTCCTCGGTGGACTGCGCAATCGACATCACCGCGCCCATTACCACCACGAAAAGGATCGCGCGCTCGTTCAGACCGAACCAGAGGATGGCGAGCGGCAACCAGCAGATGCTGGGCAGCGCCTGCAATCCCATCACGAGCAGTCCGACCGTGTCTTTGAGCCAGCGCACTTCGGCCATGGCCATGCCAATGAAGAGGCCCGCGACCAGCGCGATCAGATAGCCCTCCACGAGACGCCACAGGCTGGCACCGATGCCGATGGGATACGACTTGTCTGAAAAACCGTGGCCGATGGCAGTCAGCACTTTCGAGAACGGCGGGAAAAGATATTCCGGCCAGATGCCGGCGCGACCGGCGATTTCCCACACGGCGAGGAGTGCCGCGAAGAAAACGATGCGAAGCGCCCACGGACGATGACGCTCGATACTAACGCTGCGCATCGATTGCTCCCCTCTCGCGCAACTCCGTGGAGATGAGGCGCGACAGTCGCGCCGTATTGTCGTCCTCGATGCGGCGCGGGCGCTTGTACTCCACGGCGTGGTCCATCACGATGCGCCCGGGGCGCCGGGTCATGACGAGCACGCGATCCCCAAGCACGACGGATTCGCGCACGTTGTGGGTGACGAACACAATCGTCATCTTGCTGCGCATCCAGATGTCCTGCAGCTCGGCGTGCAGAATGTCGCGCGTCATGGCGTCGAGCGCGCCGAAGGGCTCGTCCATCAGGAGCACAGCCGGATTTACTGCGAGCGCGCGCGCAATGGCAACGCGCTGCCGCATGCCGCCCGAGAGCTCATGAACGTATGCTCGTTCGAAACCTTTCAAATGCACGAGATCGAGCAACTGCGCCGAGGCCTCTGCGCGCTCCTTCGCCGGCACACCCTGCATACGCAGGCCGAATTCGACATTGGCCTGCGCCGTGAGCCATGGAAACAACGCCGCGTCCTGAAAAATGAGGACACGCGATGGGTCGGTGCCGCGCACAGGTTTTCCACCCACGAGCACCTCGCCGGTACTCGGGGTGTCCAGGCCGGCTATCATGTTGAGCAACGTGCTCTTTCCGCAGCCGGAGGGACCGACAATGCAGATGAATTCTCCCGCGCCGATCGAGAGATCGGTCGTGTCGAGTGCGTCGAGTACGTTGCCGTCGCGCACCTCGTAGCGGCGGGAAACGCCGCGCAATTCGATGCTCATTGCCATGTCAGTGCGTCTGGATCTCCGGGAGTTGGCGCGCGCGCAGCACGTCGTTCAGACCGCCCAGGTCGTAGATACCGCTCAAGTCGGGTTGTTCGCGCAGAAAGCCGGCGGCGTGCGCAGCATCCGCGGACGCCACGAGTGACGGCGCGATGGGATCCCACGTGGGGCGCATCCGGCCCCAGGCCGCGTCCAGCACCTCGGCCGGGAGCGCTTTGCCGGCTAGCTTCACGACTTCCGCGTTGATCACCTGCTTGCCTTCCGCAGGATTAGTCAACAGCCACTGTGTCACCGCGACGTGAGCGTCGATCCATGCCTTCACGACGTCGGGATGAGCTTCGAGGTAGTCCGTGCTGACAATGATGTGCGCGGTGACGAAATCGCCGTTGGGCCACAGGTCGCGCTCGTCTACGAGCACGGTGCAGCCGGCTTCCACCACGAGGCGGCTCGCATACGGCTCCGGCACCCAGGCGCCGTCGAGCTGTTTGGTCTTGATGAGGTCGATGATCTGCGCGTTCGGCGTCGGAATGATTTGCACGCTGCCACCGTTTTCGCGCGGCTTGAGACCGAGCTTTGCGATGAACGCGCGCAGCGCCACGTCCTGCGTGTTGCCGAGCTGCGGTGAGGCGATCCGTTTCCCGTCCAGCGCCTCCGGCGTCGCAATACCGGCATCATCGCGCACGACCAGCGCGGCGCCACCGCTCATCGAGCCGGCGACCACACGGAGCGCTTTTCCGCGGGACTGCACGTAACCATTGATGGCGGGGTTCGGTCCCACGTAAGCGAGATCGATGCGCTTTGCAAACAACGCTTCAATCACGGAAGGACCGGCGTTGAACACCGTGGTTTCGATTTTCACGCCGGGTCCGAGCGCGGTGGCGAAATCGCCGCGCGCAAGACCGGCGAGCGCCTGGGCATGGGTGAGATTGGGAAAGTAACCGACACGAATGACGCTGGCTGCGGTCGAGGCAGGTTGGGACGCATCCCTGCCGCAGCCGGTGATTGCAATGACGAGTAGAAAAATGGCGAGGCGTCGCATGCGACCTCTTCAGGGACCGAACACCGGGTCTGGCATGGGTGCCTGCCTGTCCTAGGAGTGTAATAGCACTCCAATAGGAGTGTCAAGTAGCCCTGGCATCACGACCGGCCGGCCGGCTCCATGCTTGGACGCGGGCGAATCCACGGCATGCGCGCGATACTACCGCGTGCGTCCGGGCCTGACAATGTCTGTGGTATGATTGAAGGCGTTCGCCCGGCCTGCACCCGACCCAGCACCCTGAGGAGTACCGCCGTGAACGCCGCCGCACGCCTGGCCCTGTGTGTCTTCCTGTTCTGCGCCGCCTCCGCCCGCGCCGACGACCTCTTCCAGTTCGAAAGTGCCCCCGTCCATCCGGTGGACGTGTCTGCCAGCGGCAACTACCTGTTTGCCGCACACACGGCGGATCATCGCCTTGTCATTTTCGATCTGAATACGTCACCTCCCAAACGCGTGGGTGACGTCATGGTCGGGCTCGAGCCCGTTACCGTGCGCGTACGCGACGGCAATCGCGTATGGGTGATCAATCACATCTCCGATTCCATCAGCATTGTGGACATCCAGAATCGCCGGGTCGTGCGCACGCTGCTCGCGGGCGACGAGCCTACCGATGTCGTCTTCGCCAACAATCGCGCCTTCGTTTGCGTCGCGGGCGAAAACCGCCTGCGCGTGTACAACCTGGGCGATCTCACCTTTGCTCCAACTGACATCCCGCTGGCCATGAGTCATCCACGCTCACTCGCGGTTTCATCCGACGGTGCGAGCGTGTATGTGTGCGCGCTCGACAGCCAGAACAACACCACCGTCATTCCAACCGCCACCGTGCAGGCCAATGGCGGATCGCCGGCTCCCAACCCGCCCAGGAACCCGGCACTCCCCCCGGCCCCGCCGGCGTCACTCATCGTGAAGTACAACGGCTCGGCGTGGGTGGACGAAACCAACAAGTCGTGGAACAACGTGGTTCCCTATACGCTCGTCGACAACGACGTCGCCGTTGTGAGCACTTCGTCTCTCACCGTGACGCGCTACGTGCATGCCGTCGGCACCACACTGTTCAATGTCGCGGTGGCGCCCAACGGTTCGCTTTACGTCACCAACCAGGAAGCGTCGAACCAGATCCGCTTCGAGCCCAACCTGAAGGGCAGGTTCCTGCAGAACCGCGTCACCATTGTGGACCCGGTGGCCGCCACGGCGGTGCCCACGCATATCAATGCGCACATCAACTACGGCGTTCCCGCCGGCAACGCCGGTGAACGCGCGCAGAGCATCTGCATTCCCACCGACATCACGGTGTCTGCGAGCGGCAACGAGGTCTACGTGGCCGGCTTCGGCTCACGCAAGATCGCGGTGCTCAACGCCGCCGGCGTGGTCACGCGGCGCATCAATGTCGGCGACGGGCCGGCGGGCGTTGCACTGGACGAAGCGCGCAACCGACTCTATGTGCTGAATCGTTTCTCGAGCTCGATCTCGGTGGTCAACCTCGCGAGTGATGCCAGCACGCAGGTGCCGCTGGGCTTTGATCCCAGCGCGTCGTTCATCAAGAACGGGCGCCACTTCATGTACGACGGCGAGAACTCGTCTGCGCACGGCGATCTCGCCTGTGCGAGCTGTCACATTTCTGGCGACATGGACAACATCTCGTGGGACCTGGGCGACCCCACCGCGAGCTCGATGGTGCCGGTGCCGCCCGGGCAGCTTCCCAGCCTGCCGCCGTTTCATCCCATGAAAGGCCCGATGACAACACAGACACTCAAGGGCCTGACAAACACGGAGCCACTCCACTGGCGCGGCGACCGCGCTGACTTCGCGGCCTTCAATGGCGCGTTCGTGAGCTTGATGGGACGCGCGTTCCCGCTGTCGGGCTCGGAGATGACGGATTTCTCCAATTTTGTGTTCAGCATGCGCTACCCACCCAACCCGAACCGCGGGCTCGACGGTTCGCTGCCGCTCGTGCTGGCGGGAGGAAATCCACAGCACGGCGACTTTCTCTTCAACAACACGCTGCTCGACGGTGGCGCGGCGACGTGCGTGTCGTGTCATGCATTGCCAACCGGCACCAACCGCCTCATCGTTCCGGGCAACCTGCTGCAGGAGCCGGAAGCCAAGAAGGTGCCGCAGCTGCGCAACATGTACCGGAAGACCGGGTTCGACAACGCCAGTGGAGCGGCGAGCGTGCGCGGCTTCGGCTACACGCACGACGGGGCCTCGAACGATCTGTTCGCGTTTCTGCATTTCTCGGGCTTCACCTTCCAGAGCGATCAGGACCGGCGCGATGTTGCCTCCTTCCTGCTTGCGTTCGACACCGGCACGCATCCCGGCGTCGGCGCGCAGTGGACGATGGACGGCACCAACCAGGCTCCCGGGCTCGTGCGCCTGAACACGCTGCAAGCGCTCGCGGATGCAAACACCATTGGCCTCGTGGCGAAGGGAAAGAAGAACAATCAGAACCGGGGCTGGGCTTATCTCGGCGCCGGCAGTTGGCGGCCCGACAAGCAGGCGGAGACCGACATATCTCAGAGTACGCTGCTTGCACTCGCGGGCGCCGGCAGCGAGCTCACGTTCACCGGCGTGATGGATGGAACCGAATTGCGCCTCGGCATCGATCGCGACCTCGACGGCTTCCGTGACGGCGACGAGCTCGACGCCGGTTCCGACCCGGGTGATCCGGCTTCCACTCCGGGCACGGTGGTGAGCGGCGTCAAGCCCGCCGGTCGCACGCCGGCGCTGCTCTTCATGGCGGGACCCAACCCCACTTCGAGCGAATCACGCCTCGGCGTCACGCTCGATCAGGGCGGACCGGTGTCACTGGCAATTTACGACGTGCGTGGAGCGCTCGTGCGCCGGTTGGTCAACCACGAGCAATGGACGAGCGGGACACGCGTGCAAAGTTGGGATCTTCGTTCCGAGGCAGGAACAACCGTAAGCTCGGGAGTCTACTTTGCCAGACTGGAGACGCCGGGCACCGTAATAACGCGACGCCTCACCATTGTTCGTTGAGTTGCGCGGCTATCGCGGCGCTATTTCGGGACAAACTTGAAGCGGCACACATTGCCGCCCTTCGCCATGCACTCTTGGTGCTCGACCTTGCTGTCTGTGAATGCGGATAGCAGGGCCAGATCGAACTGGCAGACATCGGGATTGGAGTACGCGAGATCATGGAAGACGCAATTGAACGCTTCCACCGTGTTCTCGTTGGGCCCCTTGCCTCCCGTGTCGTAGCCCAGATCCTCCATCAAGGCCGCGAGCTTCTCGACCTTCTGGCGCCGGCTGGCGAGGCCAGGATGTGACGCGCGCAGCTTGCGCCCCACGGAGGTACCCAGCATGGTCAGGCGCTTGCGCAACCCACCGATTCCCGCTTCAGCCTTGATGGATTCCAGTAGGAGGCTCGCAAACCAGGAGTAACGCCGCGAGAAAGACTCCCCTCCGGCAGCGGTAAGGCGGTAGAGGCGTTCGGGGCGCCCGCCCGACGGTCGCGTCGCGCCCACCTCCACCAGCCCATCCGCAACCATTCCAGCCAGATGCTGACGCACGGCATTGCGGGTGATATCGAGCTGTCTGGAGAGCTCGTCGACGGTCAGGCCCTCTTTGCTGCGCAAGAGGAGCTTCATCAGCTCATGGCGCCGGTTTCCCAGTAACTCGAGCATTCGTGGCCTCCCGGATCCTGCCTCAGTATATGCGGCGATGGCGTGCCAGCACACTTAAACAATATAGCACTTGACAAAGTATATTATCCAAGCGTAGCCTTTGCAAACACGATACCAACCCAAGGAGATCTACCATGCAGAACATTCATCGATCCCTCGCTGTGAGCCTAACGTGCGCCGTGGCACTTTCGGTTTCGGCCTTGGCCGCGCGGGCCCAGCACACGCATGCCGCCACGGCGGCCAGTTCCTCCGTCAGGGCAACCGCGTCGGAGACCGACGCGGCCCTCCGCGACCTATGGACCGGCCACGTTTTCTGGGTCCGTAACGTCGTCGTCGCCACACTGGCTGACGATACCGCCGCACGCGCGGCCGCGGAGAAGCAGGTCGTCGCCAACGCCAGGGCGATCGCCAACTCGATCGCTCCCTTCTACGGACAGCCGGCTTCGGACAAGCTCTTCACCCTGCTCGCGGGACACTACGGAGCGGTGAAGCAGTATCTGGACGCCGGCAACGACAGGACCAAACAGGACGCGGCCATCAAGGCGCTCACCGACAACGCCGGCGAAATCGCGACGTTCCTTGGCGGCGCCAACCCGAACCTTCCCAGGGATGCGGTGCTGGGTATGCTGGCGGCCCACGGTGGCCACCATATCGCGCAGATCAACCAGCTGCGCGCGAAACAGTACGATCAGGAAGCGGAGACGTGGGAAGCGATGAAGGGGCACATGTACAAACTGGCGGACACGCTGGCGCGTGCCATCGCGAAGCAGTTTCCCGACAGGTTTGCGCAGGCGGGCTAAGGCCTGCGTAGTGGTGACGGCGCTGGCGCTGGAGCCGGCGCCGTCACGACGAGTCATTTCAAGGTGGCGAGAACCGCCTCGTGCACGTGACCGTTGCTGGAAAGAAGATTGGGCGCGCTGATCGAGTCGTCCCCCGTGTACGACGTGGACTTCCCGCCCGCCTCTTCGACGATGATCTTCACCGCGGCCACATCCCAGGGCTGCATCTTCGAATCGAGCGCGATCTCTCCACATCCTTCCGCCACAAGCATGTGCTGATAGAAATCTCCGAAACCGCGCGTGCGCTCGACCCGCCCGAACAGAGCTGATAGCCCAACCGGTAGACGGCCTTCCACACGCCCCGACAGGTCACCGTGGAACAGGGTAGCCTTAGAGAGTTCGTTTGTCGCCGAGACGTGCAGACGACGCGGGCCCAGGAAGGCACCCATGCCGCGCGCTGCATACCAGCGCATGCGCATCGCGGGGGCCGAGACCATGCCCGCGACGAGCATGCCGTTCTCCTCGATGGCGAGCAATGATGCGAATACGGGAATGCCGCGCACGAAATTACGCGTGCCGTCGATGGGATCGATGATGAGGCGTGCGCCGTCTTGCGCCGACGTCTCCCCTTCTTCTTCGCCGTACACACCGAGCCCTGGAGAACGCTTCGCCACCAGTTCACGCGCCATGGCCTCGATGGCCTTATCCGCCTCGCTCACCGGAGACCCGTCCTGCTTGTCGTCCACACGCAGGTCAGCGCGACGGAAATGCCGCATGGCAATCCCGTCGGCCGAATCGCAGATCTCGTGCATGAGCTCGAGCCAGGTTGTGGCGCGAGCGCTGACGTTGCGGGGAGTGCTCATCCGTCCGTTCACTGCGGAACTTTCGCGGCACCGAGCTGTGTCAGGATGAACGCGTACTCGTACGCCAGATCATGCAAGCGATCGTACCGGCCCGAGGCGCCGCCATGGCCGCCCGGCTCGAGCTTGGTCTTGAGCAGGAGCACTTCATCGCCGACTTTTTTGGCCCGCAACTTCGCCACCCACTTGGCCGGCTCCCAGTACATCACCTGACTGTCATTGAACGATGTGCGCACGAGCGTGATCGGATATTCCTGCTGCTTCACGTTGTCATACGGTGAATAGCTCTTCATGTAGTCGTACGCGGGCTTCTCGTTGGGATTACCCCACTCGAGATACTCGCCCACGGTGAGCGGCAGCGAGGCGTCGAGCATCGTATTCATCACGTCGACGAAGGGCATCCCCACCAGCGCCACGTGGAAGAGATCGGGACGCATGTTGAGCACGGCTCCCATCAGGAGCCCGCCGGCGCTGCGTCCGCTGACGGCGAGCTTTTCCTTCGTGGTGTAGCCCTGGTCGATCAGGTACTGCGCGCAATCGATGAAGTCGGTGAACGTGTTCTTCTTCATCATCAAGCGCCCGTCTTCGTGCCACTTCTTGCCCATCTCGCCGCCGCCACGAATGTGGGCAATGCCGTAGATCATGCCGCGGTCGAGGAGCGAGAGCCGGCTGGACGAGAACGACACATCGATCGAAATGCCGTATGAGCCGTACCCGTACAGCAGCGTGGGCCGGTTCTCGGCGTGCTTCTTCTCGGCCGCGTCGACCCGGTATACGATCGATATCGGGATCATGGTCCCGTCCTGCGCCTTCGCATACAACTGCTCGGAGCGATATTGCCTGGGGTCGTAACCGCCCAGCACCGGCTGCTGCTTTTTGAGTTCGCGCTGGCGCGTCTTCATGTCGTAGTCGAACACCGAAGGCGGCGTCACGAACGACTCATAATTGAAGCGGAACGTGTTGGTGTCGAATTCGTGGTTTCCGGTTCCTTCCGCTACGTACACCGGCTCCGGGAATGCGATCGCGTGCGAGCGACCGTCCGTCATGCCCACCACCTGGAAGGTGGGAACGCCCTTCTCGCGCTCGCTCAGCACGTAGAAATTCTTGAAGCAGTCAACGTCCTCGAGCATGACGTTGTCACGCTGCGGCACCAC
>CAZULB010000047.1:0-10207 GCA_964621155.1 uncultured bacterium
CTACGTCGACTCGTGTCGATACCCGGGACAGGTTCCCATCAGCGTGCCGCGCGGCACCACCGTCTATATCAACAACGACTGCGGTGACGAGCGTGCGTTCCGGGAAGCATGCGGCTACAGCGATGAGGACAGCGCCAAGTTCATGACCGGTATCAACGGCCAGGAGTCGCAGATCTTCTGGATCGTCGGCACCGCACCGCCGCCGCCGTCCATGCGCCTAGACCCCGCCAACCACGACGGCGTGGCGGTCTACTGGGACAACTTCAGCGAAACGCAGCGCGACGTGAAGTCGCAGATCTTTGACTTCGAAGGTTACCGCGTGTTCCGCGCCGATGACTGGGCGCGGCCCGAAGGCAGCTCGGTTCTCAATGGCCCGGGCTCCGAGCTCTGGAAGCTCATCTTCCAGGCGGACGTGCGCAACGGATATGGCGAAGATACCGGCCTCGACCGGTTCCGCTATGAGCCGCTCACGCACGTTCTGCCGGCGGCGGCCAAGGAAGACATGATCAGCTCGATGAAGCAGTACATGACCGAGTACCCCGGCCAGGACGCGCCGTGTCCGCAGGGTGTGACGCGTGAAGTGTGCGACACGCTCAATGCGCTGGCCGCGTGGGAGCTCGGCCTCGAGGACGGTCGTCAGTACTACCGTTACATTGACCGCTCCATCCACCGCGGTCGCCCGTACTTCTATGCAGTCACGGCCAGCGACCACAACGTGGATGGCACCACGGGCGCGTTCTCGGAAGGCAAGGTTGGCGACCCGTCGTCGAACTTCCAGTACACCGAGCCGCAGACGCCGTCGCAGTTGGACTACCAGTACAACGCGGACAACATCTACGTGGTACCGAACCCCGCGACCACGCAGTCGATGCAGCCGTGGACGCTTTCGCCCAACAACGAGGACCCGACCGGCATCAAGGTCGAGTTCCGCAATCTGCCCTCCGACAAGGGTACGATCCGCGTGTACACGTTGGCCGGCGACCTCGTGAAGGAACTCGAGTTTGACGGGCGCAATGGTGTGGGCACCATGAAGTGGGATCTCGTGAGCCGCAACGGCCAGGACGTCACCAGCGGTGTGTACATCTACTCGGTCGAAACGGATACCAACGAAGCGTTCAAGCGCAAGATTGGAAAGTTCGTGGTGATTCGGTAGTTCGACTCTCGCACGGGAAAAGACTCCGGCACCAAAAAAAAAGAGCACGGTCACCGCGACCGTGCTCTTTTTTTGTGTGTGCAGGATGGAGAGAGCGAACGCTAGCCGAGGAGTTTCTTGAACTCCTCGTTCACCTTCGGCACCACCTCGAACAGATCGCCCACAATGCCGTAGTCGGCCTTCTGGAAGATGGGCGCGTTCTCGTCCTTGTTGATGGCGACGATCACTTTGGAAGTGCGCATTCCCACCAGGTGCTGAATCGCACCCGAAATGCCGACCGCGATGTAGAGCTTCGGATTGACCACCTTGCCGGTCTGCCCGACCTGCGCCGAATGGGGACGGTAGCCGGCGTCCACGGCGGCGCGTGACGCGCCCACCGTGGCGTGCAGCGTCTTCGCCAGGTCCTCGAGGAGGGCAAAGTTCTCCGAACTCTTGAGCGAGCGTCCGCCCGCGACGATGATTTCAGCCTCGGTCAGGTCCTTGGTACCACTGGCCGTCTGCAGTACTTCCTTCACGTGGCCGCGTACCATGCTGTCGTCGATCTGCACCGCGACTTCGGTGACTTCCGGACTGCCGGCTCCTGCCGCCGGGACGAACACGTTGGGGCGAATCGACGCGAACGCAACCGCCGCCGTCGACTCGAGCTCGGCGTACACCTTGCCCGAATACACGGGACGCTTCACGCGCAGCGCGCCATTCTGGAGGGAAAGCTCGGTGCAGTCGGCAAAGAGCGCCCCGTTGCAGCGCGCCGCCGTGCGGGCAGAGAGGTCGCGCCCTTCGGTCGTGGCGCCGAACAGAACCACGTTGGCGCCGCTGGCCCTGACGACTTCCGCCAACGCCGCCGCATAGCCCTGCGAGGAGTAGTGCGCGAGCAGCGCGTGCTTGGCCGCGTACACCTTCGCAACCGGGAGGGCTTTGGCCTCTCCCAGCGCGGCGTCAACGCCTTCGCCCACCAGGGCGAGGGATACGGATCCGCCGCCCCCCTGCGCGAGCTGGTTCGCGGCCGTAATGAGCTCGCGCGTGATGGACTTCAGTTGCCCGCCGCGAACTTCGCCGAAAATCAGAATTCCGTTTGCCATCGACTGACGTTCCTTTCTTCGCCGGCCGGAAACCGGCCGCGCCGTGCGGCCCCGAAAAGACTGCTAGATGACCTTGGCCTCTTCGCGCAGCAGGCGTACCAGCTCTCTGGCCTGCGTGGCGGCGTCGCCTGCGATCATCTTGACCGGCGGACGCTCGGGCAGGCTGTGATACTTGACCATCTTGCAGAGACTTCCCTTCGCGCCCACCTGCTCGGGCTTGAGCGGCAGCTCGGCGAGGGCGATCTTGCGGATCTCTTTCTTCTTTGCCTTCATGATGCCGGGCAGCGACGCATAGCGCGGCTCGTTCAAGCCCTTCTCGCACGTCACCACCGCCGGCAGGGTGAGCTCCACCATCTCGTCGGCGCCTTCCACGCGTCGGCGCGCGGTGGCCTGCTTCCGGTCGTCGGAAAGCGTGAGCTCCGTGACAATGAGCGCCTGCGGTATCCCGAGATGCTCGGCCACCGCAGCGCACGTGTACGCCAGGTCGTCGTCGATTCCCTGCTTGCCACCCAGAATGAGGTCGGCGCCCAGGAGGCGCACCGCTTCGGCGAGGACGCGCGCGTTGGCGCTGGCGTCGCCGCCTTCGAAGGCGGGATCACTCACGTGGATGGCGTCATCAGCACCCATTGCGAGCGCGGTGCGCAGCACGTCGACCACGCGGTCAGGTCCCATTGCGACCGCCACCACAGTGGTGTCGTCCTTGAGCTTCTCGCGGATGCGTAGCCCCTCTTCGACGGCAAACTCGTCGTAGGGATTGAGGACAAACTTGATCCCGGCCGGATCGATCGAGACGCCGTCACCGGCGATCTTGATCTTCGACTCGGTGTCGGGAACACTTTTTACCAGAACCACGATTTTCAAAATTGGCCCTCCTTGGAGCCGTCGGTGCCCTGCGGTGGGCCGCCCGACGGTTACTGCAGATTCTTCAGGACGTGGCGCGCGATGACGATGCGCTGGATCTCGCTGGTGCCTTCGTAAATCTCGGTGATGCGCGCGTCGCGGAAAAAGCGCTCCACCGGAAAGTCTTCGAGATAGCCGGCGCCGCCATGAATCTGCACCGCCTCGCGGGCGGCGTCGTTGGCGGTTTCCGATGCGAACAACTTGGCCATGGCCGCTTCTTTACCGTGCGGCTTGCCCTCGTCCTTGAGGCGCGCGGCGTTGTACACCAGAAGGCGCGCTGCCTCCAGACGGGTCGCCATATTGGCGATCTTGAACTGGATCGCCTGAAACTTGCCGATGGGCTGATCGAAGGCTTCGCGCTCGCCGGCGTACTTGACCGAGGCGTCGAGGCACGCCTGCGCGATGCCCACCGCCTGCGCCGCGATACCGATGCGACCACCGTCGAGGGTGTGCATCGCGATCTTGAAGCCGCCGCCGACCTCTCCCAGCAGGTACGAGGCCGGCACGCGCACGTCCTCGAGAATCAACTGTACCGTGCTGGAAGCACGCAGACCGAGCTTGTCTTCCTTCTTGCCCACCGTGAAGCCCCGGAATCCGGTCTCGACGACGAACGCGCTGATGCCGCGCGTCTTGTGCGAGGTGTCTGTGCGCGCGAGAACAAGCACGATGTCCGCCTCGGCGCCGGTGGTAATAAAGTTCTTGGTGCCGTTCAGAACGAACTCATTGCCGTCCCGGACGGCAGAAGTCACCAGGCCCGCGGCGTCGCTGCCCGAACCGGGCTCCGAGAGCGCGTACGCCCCCAGATGTTCACCGGTGGCCAGTTTGGGGAGGAACTTGCGCCTGATCTCATCGCTGCCCCAGTGCAAGAGAGGCGCGTTCACCAGCGAGTTCTGGACCGACATGGTGACGCCGGTGGACGCACAGACGCGATTGATTTCCTCGAGCGCCACCACGAGGGCCAGGTTTCCCGCCCCCGTGCCGCCGTATTCTTCGGGCACGGACATGCCGAGGAATCCCATCTTCCCCATCTTCTTGATGATCTCGAGCGGAAACTTGCCTTCGCGGTTGTGACGGTCGGCGACAGGCGCGATTTCCTTGTCGGCAAATTCGCGGGCCGTCTCCTGGATCATCCGCTGCTCGTCAGTCAGCGTGAATTGCACATCGTCCTCTTTGGGAACAGGAAGCCCCGGGAACCGGGGCAAAAAAGTCGCGCGGGCGGGCTCCAAGGCCGCGCCAAGCACGCAGTTGCGGCGTTTCGAACGCACCCGAACTTACCCCGGTAGGCGCCGGGTGTCAACCGGGTTCTGGCTCAATCCGGGCTGGCTGCGTTGCGCGTTCTCGCCATGCGTTGCGCAAGGGGGGGGCGCGCAGGTCGCCGTCGGGTCAAGCGTGGGAAGCCGAAGCGAGGCCGGCCGCGCACGGCGGCCGGCCCTCGATTCCTACTTGAGAAGAACCATCTTGCGCGTGCCGGAGAAGCCCGCGACGGTCATGCGATAGAAGTAGATGCCCGAGCTCACGGGCGTGCCGCGGTCGTCGCGGCCGTCCCAGAGGGCGACGTAGTGGCCGGCGCTCTTCGGCCCCGACACCAGCGAGCGCACGCGCGCGCCGCGCACGTCGTAAACCGTGACGCTCACCGTTGAGCGCTCGCCTGCCTTGCGCCCTTCCGGGACCCAGTAGTCGATCCGGGTGGTGGGATTGAAGGGGTTCGGATAGTTCTGACCGAGCTCCGCGCGCCTCACGGGTACATAGACGCCCATGGTCTCGCTGACGAGCCCCGTCGCGCCGTTCAGGCGATACACGTAACGCTCCCCCATCTCGACGTTGGCGTCGCTCAACTCGACAAGGCCGTCGAACGACGCGTCGATCTTCGCGGCAATGCGGGCAAACGCACCCGTGCTCCCGTCTTCCACATGCGCGCGCTCGACGGAGAACTCATGCCCCGCTTCGGCGGGAACAAACCACTGCAGATGGATGCGCTCGCCGGCCACTGTGTAGCTGAACTTCGTCCCCAGCACCGGTGTCGGCACGGCGTAATTGAGCCGTCCGTTGTTGTGCGTGTTGGCGTGGAAGCGCGGCCACGGCGCGTTGCTGGCGTTCCATGTGGAGTTGAAGTCCCACACGTACACGCTCTTGTCCCAACCCGCCGCCACCAGGTTCACCTTGCCGTTCTGGTCCAGGTCACACAGCGTGGGAACGCCGCGCATGGCATCGTTGGTGGTGAGTGGAAATCCGGCAATCACGGTTCCATTGCGATTCCACGCCCAGATCGTTTTCTCTTCGCTTCCGATCAGGATGTCGCGCAGGCCGTCGCCGTCGATGTCAGCGATGATGGGCGACGACTCGGAGTACGTGCTCGCCGAGTACGTGGTCGGAAACCCGGTGAGATTGGCGAGGTTGCCGGCGCTGTAGGTGGTGCCGGTCAGCTTGCCGTCGTGCGTGGCCACGAAGATCTCCAGCTTGCCGTCGCCCGTCACATCGCCGATGGCCGGCGACGAGCCGAAGAAATTCCCGTTGCTGCTGCCCACGACCGAGCGCGACCACTCAAGGGTGCCGTTGTTGCCACGATACACGCGCAGGTTGCCGTCGCGGATATAAACCACGATGTCGAGCTGGCCGTCGCCATCCACATCACCGATGGCAGGGCTTCCCGATACGTCGTTGGAGAGTGCCACCGGAAATCCGCCCACTTCGGTGCCGTCGTCATTGAGCGCGTGCAGCTGGTCGCCCTGCGTCGCGACGATGATCTCGTCCTTGCCGTCGTTGTCGACGTCTGCCACGCACGGCGCCGAATAGTTGAGCGAGCAGTTCGCAAACTGCGGCACGAACACACCGTTCGTCGAACTGTTCGAGTCGCCATCGCGATATTCGCTGCCGTCGCGTTTCCAAACGTACAGCACACCCGCTTCGTCGATCACGATGACTTCGTTCAGCCCATCATTGTTGATGTCGCCGACCACAACGCCGGCGCGCATGTTGGCCAGGGTTGTGCGCGGCCATCCGGCCACCACGCTTCCGTCGTACTTGAACACGAACACCTGCTTGGTATCGCGCGAAGCGGCCACGATATCGAGCCCCTTCGCATTGTCGATGCGCGCCAACGCAACCGGGCTCACGAATCCACCATTGCTGCTCGCCTGCACGCTGCCCTGCGTCGTGAGGATGCCCCACGTCAGCGGGTTGCTGTCACCGTCGATCATTTCGACGCCGTTGGCGCGCCAGGCGTAGAGGTGCTTGTCTCCCACCACGATTTCGTTGGTACCGTCGCCGTCAATATCGCCCACTGCGGGTGACGAAGTGGTCTCCATTTCCATCTCGATGGGCCACCCCGTCAACTGCGCGGGGTTCGTGCTTCCCGAGTACGCGACCGACAGCGCGCTCTCGTTACCGGATACGTCGATCGTACTCACCTTGTAGTAATAGGTCGTGGTGGCACTGAGCCCCGTGTTCATGAACAGCGTGTGAGGAACCGGGTCGATGTTGACCAGATTGAACGGACCCGCGCCCGTCGAACCGCGGTAAACGTTGTATGCAGCGACGTCGGTGCTCGCGCTCGGCGTCCACGTGATCTGCAGACGATCCGGACCCTGGCTGGGGTCGATCACGAGATTGGTCGGCGGTGCCGGGACGCGCAGTTCGACAGTATCCTCGTAGGCGCGACCGTACGTATCCACGATGCGCAGGCGCAGACGGTGCTCCACCGCCACGCTGCTCTCGGTCAGCGTGATGCCCGTCGTGTTTTCGGCAGAAGCCAGGGTGTTTATGACCGGATACGCCGACGTGCCGCCGCCTCCGATGGTGAAGGCGCCATCGAGGTCGAAGGCAGTCATGGTTCCGCCGGGATACGTGCCCGTGCCGAAGTTCTTCGCCTTGTAGTAGAGCTTGAACTGCTCGCCCGCCTGCACCACACCGTCGCCATTGCCGGTAACGGTGTCGTCCACGCGCAGCTTCACGAGAGCAAGGCCGGGTCGGTGCGATACCTTCTTGAAGGTATCCCTCCAGGTCTCCGCACCGTTGTTCTTGATGATCAGCGTGAAGGGCACGACGTGCTGGTCGGTAAGCGTGCTGTTGAATACGACGCGACATCCCCCGGTCTGGGTGCCCGTGCCGCCCGCGGCAATGGTGCCGCCGCCGGCCGTGCTGTCACTCACCACGACGCCGGCGTCGCTCGAGCGCAGCACGGTCGTGATGGTTCCGCTGGTGGCGGTGCCGCTGTTCTTCATCACAAAACCCAGATCGACCGTCTCGCCGGATTCGACCACACCGTTGCCGTTGCCGCTGGTGCCGCCGGCGTTGTCGTCATCCACCGTGATGTTGTTGATGGCGATGTACGCGCCCGTCCCTCCCACCGTGATCGTGCCTTCATACCGCTTCTTGTTGAGAGCGGTTACCACCACGTCGATGGTGCCGTTACTCTCCGCGCGAAATGGAATCGTCACCTGACCGCTCGAGTTTGTCTCGCCCACGCGGTAGTCGTCGTTGCCCTTGGTCAGACACACGATGGCCGAATCGACCGGGTTGCCGCCGCTCGTCACCGTGAACGAGATGTTGTTGGTGCCCTTGTTGACGCTCGCCACGTTGCTCACGGCCAGCGTGGTGACGGGACCGTTCCACAGCGGCATCTCGGGATCGGCCAGCAGGCAGTACGTGTAGTGCGTCCAACGGTCGCCGCTGTCAGCCGCGTCGGCAAAGCCCGTGCGCGGCTCACGCGAGCGCGCAAACGCTTCCCCGATGTGAACCCTGTTCTGCGTCATGACCAGCTCGTAGTACTCGGCCATGTAGTCGGTGGCGATGGTCGGGAACGCGCTGTCATTGGAGCCCACGACTGACACGGCGCCGCCATTCGGGTTGCGCAGGAAATGTTCTGCAATGCACTCGTAGGTGAACGCGCTCGACGTGCAGTTGAGCAGGTTCAGGTTCATCAGCTTGACACCGTTGGTGAGCGCATCGGCGTCCGAGTTGACGACGCTGGCATCGCCCACGGACATGTTGAAGCGGAAACCGTGGCCGACGTGGATGACGTGGTTGTAACCGGTATTCATCGAATCGATGGCCGCCTGGCGGCTCTCCGGGCTCGTGCCGGGGTACGCGGTGTAATTCTGGTAGTTGCGCGCGATGGACAGACCCGCCGCCGTGAAGTGCGACGCGCGCACGTATTCGGCCAGCGCCGCGCCGTCCAGCGAAATCGGCTGCGGGCTCTGCCAGTCGGACGGAAAGAGCACTTCGGCGAGGAAGAGTACCTTCTTCGGAAAGCCGGTATGCTGCGGACGCTCGTAATTCTTGATCTTGTTCACCATCGTGTTGACTTCGCTGTTCGACCGCGTCGGAAGTCGTCCCACGTACACCTCGGACCACAGGTCCGCGTCGTCGGAACCAAATTCGCCGAAGACGGCATCGTGATCCGCGTTCCAGTCGCCATCGAGACAGCCAAAGTACATGTCGGCAGGATTGGCACGGCCGGTGCCGGAAGGATAGAAGGCACTGTACGCGAGCCGCACCGGAACCTGCTGCGAGTCGCCGCCGAGGAGCAGGTACTTGGTTCCCCACAGCGAGTACGCATCCTTGACGAAGTTGCGGATGGTTTCCGCTCCGTCGGAACCGTTGCGATAATTGGCCGCAATCCATTCCGTGGTGCGCACCACCGTCGATACACCCTTGCTTGTCTTCCAGTCGGCCAGTATCTGGTAGGCGGCGGCCAGTGAATCGTTGGTGACGATCACGTAGTCGACGGGACTTCCTTCCAGCGACGGATACGTGGATGCGGTGAATCCGCCCATCACGTCAGGTACTGTCACTTCGCTGAACGCGTAGGTCGCCAGCGCGCCGGGGTTGATCACGAGCGACGCGACATGCGCCCGTACTTCTTCGCGCCAGCCATCACGGTGCCGGATGCGCTCAGCAGTGGTTTCGGCCAGCGGTCGCGTGTCGATGGAGATATCCACGCTGCTCGCGCGCCGCAGCACTCCCGATTCCAGCCCGAACGGATACACGGCGAAGGCCGCCACCTGGTAGCCATGGAGCGTGCCGGTGCCGAGATACCTGACGCGCTGCACAGTACTGTGATTGACCGTGGGGTTGTTCTTGACGGTCTCGCCCTCGGCGCCGATCAGGTCGACAGCAACTTCGGGCTTGAAGCCGGCGGCAACGCGCGACTCACCGCCAAATTTGAACTGAAACGTATCGACTTCCTGCCCCTGTGGAAGCACGACGCGAACGAAGCGATAAGGCAGCATCGGCGTTCCCGGCTCGGCGGGAAACTTCCAATCCTCGCCGGGCACCACCAGCCGGTCGGTATCGACACCGGGTTTCACGGTAGCAGCGTCGTCGGGACTGGGAACGGTGAATGAGAGCGGTGCGGCCAGGGCGGGCGCGGCCGCCGGCAGGCACAGGCAAACCATCGTGCAGACGCGAGCCAGCAGTCGGGCAAGGGGTCTCTGGATCATGAGGCCTCCACGGCAGGCGTGCGGCAGCGTTCACCGGTGCCCGGCCGTCCATGTGTGTCGTGTCACGAGGGCGATGCCGGGCGTAGGCGTCGCGCTCGAAAAGAGTCAAAACAAACTATCTGAAGGGATATCGATCCGTTGTTGGTAGCAGTCGCGATGTATGCCGTGAAGCTCCCGCGGTTGTTATCACGCCTGAATGCAGCGCCACTATTATACCGCGCCTGCGGAGGTGGCGTCAATGCGAGAAGGCGCGCCGGAGCCCGTTCCGGCGCGCCGTTGCCCAATTCCCTACTTGAGAAGAACCATCTTGCGAACGGCCGAGAAACTTCCGGCCGTCATGCGATAGAAATAGATACCGGAACTCACCTGATTGCCACGGTCGTCGCGGCCGTCCCACCGGGCCACGTAGTGCCCGGCGTTCTTGTGCCCGGACACCAGCGTGCGCACCCGCGCGCCGTGCACGTCATAAACCACCACATTCACATTGGTGCGGGCGCCGCCCTGGGAACCTTCCGGCACCCAGTACTCGATCTTCGTCGCCGGGTTGAAGGGGTTGGGGTAGTTCTGACCCAGCTCGGCGCGGGTGACGGGCACGTATAGCCCCATGGTCTCGTTCACCACACCCGAGGCGCCCT
>CAZULB010000047.1:10226-20638 GCA_964621155.1 uncultured bacterium
ACGCTCGCCCATCTCCACGTTGGCGTCGCTCAGCTGCACGCGGCCGTCGAGAGATGCAGCCACGGCCGTGGCGATGCTCGCGAATGCGCCGGTCACACCGTTTTCGACGCTGGCGCGCTCGACCGCAAACCTGCTCCCGGCCTCGACGGGGACGAACCACTCCAGTTGTATACGTTCGTTCGCGATCGTATAGCTGAACTTCGTTCCCAGCACCGGCGTCGGCACCACAAAACCGATGCGCCCGTTGTTGTGCAGGTTGGCGTGGAAGCGCGGCCACTGCGCCGTGGCCGTACTCCATAGCGCGTTGAAGTCCCAGATGTACACATTCTTGTCCCAACCCGACGCCACCAGGTCCAGGCTGCCGTCGCCGTCGACGTCGGCGGCCTGCGGCACTCCGCGCATGGCGTCGTCGGTGTAAAGCGGGAAGCCGGGCACCGCCACCCCGGCGCTGCTGAAGGCCCGTATGTAGTGCGACTCGTCGCCGATCAGAATGTCCTGCGACCCGTCGTTGTCGAAGTCGGCGATGATCGGCGAAGACTCGGTGTACTGCCCGGTGGTGTTGTAGAAGACCGGGAAGCCGGGCAGGTAGTTGCCGACGCTGTCGATGCCGTAGAGCCGGCCGTTTTTTGACGGAACAAACATCTCGAGCTTGGCATCGCCCGTCACATTGGCAAGCACTGGCGACGGACAGAAGAACAGCGGCGCACCGTTGGAGAAGAACTGGAACGTCTGCTGCACTCCGCTGTTGCGCAGCACGCGGAAGTTCCCGTTGAACTCCCACACCACGATCTCGAGATGGTTGTCGTTGTCAACGTCGCCGATGGCCGGGCTCCCGGAAATCGAGCTGGTGAGCGCGTACGGGAAACCGGGGACGATGGCGCCGTTGAACTTGAATACGAAGAGCTGGCTGCCCTGGGAGCCGACAATGAGATCGTTCTTGCCGTCTTCGTCAATGTCCGCCACGCACGGTGTGGAGTAGTTCAGCGTGCAGCCGGTCATGCGGTAGAACACGCCCTGCGTGGTCGGGTTGGCGTCGCCGTCGATGAGTTCGGCGCCGTTGGCTTTCCACACGTAGATGACACCCTTCTCGTCCACGGCGATGACCTCGTTCTTGCCGTCGGCATCGAGATCGCCCACCACCATGCCGGCGCGGATCGTGTTCTCGAGGGTTCGCGGCCAGCCCGCCATCACGCTGCCGTTGGACTTGAAGATGTAGACTTCCTTGGTGTCACGCGACGCCGCAATGATTTCCATCCCGGGCGCGAGATCCATCTGCGCCAGCGCGGGGTGCGACACATAGGAGTTGCCGAGTGTGGAAAGCACGCCCCATGTCTGCGCGTCGGCGTCGCCGTCAATCATTTCAGCGCCGTTGGCATGCCACGCGTAGATCTTGTCGGAGGCCTGGACGATTTCCATGTTGCCGTCGCCGTCAATGTCTCCCACCGCCGGCGATGAGTTCGTTTCCACCCTGATTGCAATCGGCCAGCTGGTGAGTTGCGGCGGGTTGGTGCTGCCGTTATAGGTGGCCGAGGGCGCGCTTTCGTTACCCGAGGTGTCAACGGCGGTGCTGCGGTAGTAGTACACGGTGCTCGAGCTGAGCCCCGTGTTCACGTACAGCGAGTGCGCAACCGGGTCGGGGTTGGCGAGCACGAAGGGGCCACCCGGCGACGTGGCGCGGTAGACGTTGTAGCGCGACGCGTCGGCTGAGTTGCTCTTCACCCACGAAATGCGCAACCGGTCCGGACCGAGACTGGGGTCGATGACAAGCTGCGACGGAGGCAACGGCGGCCGCAGCTCGACGGTGTCGTTGTACACACGCCCTCTGGCGTCGACGATCGACACGCCAAGCCGGTGCCCCACAAGCACACTGTTCTCGCTCATCACCAATCCGAGCACGTTCTCGAGCGACGCCATGGCGTTCACGGTCGTGTAGGTATCCACGGGCGTGATGAGGGTGAAACCAGCGTCCAGATCGGTGACCGTGACGGTGCCGCCCGGAAATACGCCGGTGCCGTAATTCTTGATCTTGTAGAAGAGCTTGAACTGTTCACCGGCCTGCACCACGCCATCGCCGTTGCCAGTCACGGTGTCGTCGATGCGCAGCTTCACCATGTCGATTTTCGGCTGGTGAATGCTCTTCTTGAAAGTGTCGCGCCACGTCTCCGCGCCGTTGTTCTTGATGATCAGCGTAAACGGCGCGGCCAGTTCATCGGCGGTGTTGGCGGAGAACGTCACGCGGCAGCCGCCCGTCATGAGCCCGGTGCCTCCGGCGGGGATCGTCGCGGTGCCCGCCGTGCTGTCAATCACGGTCGCAGCCGCAGCGTTCGAGCGCAGCGTGCAGCTGACCGACCCTGTGGTGGCCGCTCCCGTGTTCTTGAGCGTGAACGCCAGATCCACCGTCTCGCCGCCCTCAATGACGCCGTTGCCGTTACCCGAGGTCCCGCCGAGATTATCATCGTCGATACCGATACTGTTGATGTTCACGTAGGCGGCGCTGTTGGTCACGCTGATGCTGCCGCTCTTGCGCGCATGGTTGCGGCCGGTGGCAACCACGGTGATGCTTCCCGCGGTTTCGGCCCGGAAGGACAGCGTGCACTGCCCCGCACCGTCGGTAACGCCTACCTGATAATCCTCATCGCCCTTGGAGAGACACACGGTAGCCGAGTCGACCGGATTGCCGCCGCTGGTCACCGTCACGGTGATGGGGTGCGTGCCTTCGGTCACGCTGGACGGCATGGCGAGTGACAACGTGGTCACCGGAGCGGTCCACATCGGCATCTCGGGATCGGCGAGCAGCGTATAGATGTAGTGCGTCCACAGATCGATGAAATCGCCGCTGGAGGCAATTCCCGTCCGGGGCAGGCGCGAATCGGCGAAGACACGCCCGATGTGCACGTTGCCCTTGAGGAAGAGCAGGCGGTAGTACTCGTTCATGTAGAACTGGGAGGCGTTGGGAAACGCGCTGTGGTTGGCGCCGATCACCGAAACCGCGCCGCCGTTGGCATTGCGCAGGAAGTGCTCGGCGAGACACGAGTAGGTGTAGGCCGCGCCGGTGCAGTTAAGAAAATACAGACACGAGAGCTTGTTGCCGTTGTGCAGCGCATCCGCGTCGGAATTGACGAAGCTCGCGTCACCGCAAGACATGTTGAAGCGGAATCCATGGCCGACGTGGATTACATGGTTGAAGCCGTTGTTGAGCGAGTCGATTACTGCGGCGCGCGTTTCGTCGACCGAGCCCGGAAAGAGCTCCTCGGTTTCGTACATGCGCACCACATTGAGCCCTGGCCCCTGCAGATACGCGTTGTAGATGGGATCGGTGAGGTCGGCTCCGTTCAGGGTAATCGGCTGGGGCGGCACCCATCCCTGCGGGAAAAGCACTTCGCCGAGCAGCAGCACACGTTTGGCATAATTCACATTTGTCGGTGTCTCGTAGGCGATGACCTTGTTGATCATCATCGCCGCTTCGGCGGCGGAGTCGGACGGTAGACGGCCGACGTACACCTCGGCGTAGAGGTCGGGACTGTCATTACCGGTCGGGTTCTCCTCGCCGAATACGTCATCATGATCAGCATTCCAGTCGCCGTCGAGGCACCCGAAATACATGTCAACAGGGTGCAGTTGTCCGCCGTCGTAGAAGTTGCTGAACGCAAACCGCGGCGGCACTTCGCGCGTGTCGCCACCGATGAGCACGTAGGTAATACCCCACTTCTGGTAGGCGTCCTTGACGAAGTTTCGGATGGTTTCCGCAATGTCGACGCCGTTGCGATAGTTGGCGGCAATCCACTCGGTGGTGCGCACGACCGTGGGCACGCCCTTCGCCGTCTTGAAGTCCGCCAACACCTGGTAGGCGGCGGCCAGAGAATCCGGCGTCACGATGACGTAGGCAACGGCGCTCCCCTCCAGGGACGGAAACGATGTGGGCTGAAAACCGCGGCGCGTCGGCACGGTCACCTCGCTGAAGGCATAGCGACTCGCGTCACTCGCGTTCACGACGACGGTGGAAAGCTCCTCGAGCGCGCGGGCGCGCACGTCGGGCGAACGGCGCTGAAGGGTGACCGGCACGGGCCGGCTCGAGGCCGCCGTCTCGACGTGCAGCGTGAGGCGGCTGGCCGCCATCACCCGATCGCCGCTGACGCGCAGCGGGTAAAGGGCAAACGTGGCAATGGTGTATCCGTGCAGCGTGCCTGTCGACAGCAGACGAACGCGTGTCGACGGGAAGACGCCATCGCTAGCGGCGAGAAACGCCGGTGCCGTGCCCGGCCTGCCCTCTTCGCTCAGCATCGCGCTGGCGCGTTCGAGCCCGGCGCTGGGAGTGATGGCACGCTCGCCGTCCGCGTCCACGCGCACGCTGGCCACGTCTTCACCCTGCGGAAGCAGCACGCCCACGATTCGATACGGCAGCACCGGCAGGCCCGGATCGCCGGTGAGCGCGAACGCGCGATCGTCGACACGGATCGTGGTGGCGCCGGCCTCGGTGGCGACGCGCACGCGATCGGCGGGCAGATCGAATTGGAATGTCAGGTTGCCGGCGCCGGCCATCGGGGCCAGCAACACCAGCGCCAATGAAAAACCGAGGAAAACCTTTGCGACCCGCGACATGTGACCCTCCAGCGACTCGATGGCCGCCAGACACAAACCCCACTGACCTACTTCAACAAGAGCATCTTCCTGGTGCCGGAGAAATGCGCGGTGGCCAGACGATAGAAGTATACTCCGGAACCCACCGGCGTTCCCGCGCCGTCGCGACCGTCCCATTCCACCCGGTAGCGCCCGGACGGCTGCCGCGCATCGACCAGGGTGCGCACGCGTGCCCCGCGCACGTCGTAAATCACGAGGCTGACAGGTTCTCCACCGGCGGCGCCGGGCACCCAGTACTCGATATGGGTGGAGGGGTTGAACGGGTTGGGGAAATTCTGTCCCAGCCCGGCGCGCGTCACCGGAACGTACAGACTCGCGCTTTCGTGCACGGTCTCGCCCTTTTCATTGATGAGGCGGAACGCGTAGCGCGCACCTTCGTCCATGTCCTGCTGGTTCAGGTGGAGCATACCATCCGGTCCGACCCGGAGGTCCGACGCGACCCGCCGATATCCCGAAGCGACCCCGGCCCGCACCTCGGAGCGTTCGACGCTGAAGCTCGCGCCAGCCTCCGCGGAAACGCCCCACATGAGTTCCACGCGACCGGAGTGAATCGAAAATGCGAAGGTTGCTCCGCCCACCGGTGTCGGCAACTGGGTGGCCACGTTGCCGTCGTTGTAAAGGTTACCGTGATACTTCGACCACGGCGCCTTCAAGGGATTGAACAGCTTCGGGAAATCCCACACGCGCACGGTCTTGTCCCAGCCCGCCGCAATCACTTCCACGTCGCCGTCTTTGTCGAGGTCGGCAATGGCGGGCGTGGCCCGAACCGCGTCGCTCATGGCGAGCGGAAACCCGGCCAGCGGTTGTCCGCTCGCATCCCAGGCGGTGATGAATTTGTTCTCGTTGCCGAGCACCACATCGAGAACACCATTGTGGTCGATGTCCGCAATCACCGGCGACGACTCCGTCCACGACGAGCTCGCATACGTCACCGGCCAACCGGGGAGATCGGTGCCGTTCCAGCGAATGGCGTAGCACTGGCGATCCTTGCCCGGTATCACGCACTCGAGCTTGCCGTCGTTGTCGAGGTCACCGAGCGCCGGCGAGGGCGAGAAAGCGAGGTTGTCAGGCGCCCAGCGGAACCAGAGCTGAGTGCCATCGCCTTTGAACGCCCACGTGTTGCCGTTCTGTTCGTGCACGACGACGTCAAGTTGTCCGTCGCCGTCAACGTCGCCGATGGCGGGACTGCCCGCAATATCGGAGGGGAAGGCTTTGGGCCAACCCGGCGCGGAGGTTCCGTTGGCGTTGAGAACGAAGAGCGAATCACCCTGGGTACCGCACACGATTTCGTTCACGCCGTCGTTGTCCAGGTCGCCCACGGCCGGACACCCGTACTGGTAGGAACAGTTGACGAACTTGCGGAACACGCCGTTGGTGGAGTTGTCGTTGTCGCCATCGCGGTACTCGGTGCCGTCCCGGTGCCACACGTAGAGCACGCCCTTCTCGTCGATTGCGATGATTTCCTTGTCGTGGTCGCCGTCGATATCGCCCGCCACCACACCGGCGCGAATCGAGTTGATAATCGTTTTGGGCCAACCGGCGATCACGTTGCCCGTGTAGCTGAATGCAAAGAGCTGTTTGGTGTCGCGCGAGGCGGCCAGAATGTCGAACCCGGGCACGTTGTCGACATCGGCCAGCGCAATATGCGACACGAATGAGCTTCCCTGCGTGCTGAACAGCCCCCAGGTCTGGGCATTGCCGTCGCCGTCGCGCACTTCCACCCCGTTGTGGTGCCACGCGTAGATCTTGCTGTCACCGACCACGAGTTCGAAATCGTGGTCGCCGTCGATATCACCCACCACGGGCGAGCTAACCGTCTCCGTGGACATGGTGATGGGCCATCCCTCCACCTGCGCGGGATTCGTGCTGGTCGCGAACACAGCCGAGGGCGCGCTCTCGTTGCCCGAAACGTCCACCGACGTGATCCGATAAAAGTACGGCGTCGTGGGATAGAGCGCGCGATCGAGCATGAGCGTGTGGCGCACCGGATCGATCGACGCCAGCTCGTACGGACCAGCGGCGGCATTCGAGCGATACACCTGGTAGCGATCGACGTCGGTAGCACCTGCGGGCGGATTCCACGTGAGCGACAGGCGATCAGGTCCGAGACTCGGATCACAGTTGATGCCGACGGGCGGAGCCGGCGCGCGCAGCTCGAACGTCTTCTGCCACAGCCGCCCGCTGGCATCGGTCACATCGAGGCGAAGGTTGTGCGGGCTGGCAACGCTCGACTCGCTGAGCTGGAAACCGCCGGCGTTCTGGAGCGACGTCATGCTGGCGATGTCGCCGTAACTGTCGGTGTTGTCGAGCAGCGTGAAATTTCCGCCCGACACATCCGTGAGGGTGGCGCTGAGCGCGCGTCCCGCACCCGTGCCGTAGTTCTTGATCGAATACAGCAGCCGGAAAACTTCGCCGGCCTGCACCACACCATCGCCGTTGCCGGTGGCGGAGTCGTCGATCTTGAGGACGCCGAACTCGATCAGCGGCGCATGCACGACCCGCGAGAAACGATCGGTCCAGGTGGGAACTCCGTTGGTCTTCGCCACCAACGTCAGCTTCACCGGCGTATTGTCGGGCGTGCTGGCCGGGAACACGATGCGGAACGGATCGAGGGCGGTCTTGGTCCCACCCGCCAGGACATTGCCCACCGTGGCGAGGCTGTCGGTGATCGTGCAACCGCCCTGCGATGCGCGCAGCACGAGCGTCACATTCGACGCCAACAACGACCCCGTGTTCTTGACGAGCGCGTAGAAATCGACCGTCTCGCCGGCGTCGATGGTCGCGTCAGCGTTGCCCACCGTGCCACCGGTCGCGTCGTCGTCCAGGGCATGGCCGTTGAACACCACATAGGCCGCGGCGGCCGGGTTGACGGCGATGTTCTGGTCGTAACGACCGTGATTGAGCGCAGTCACGACAATGCGCACGTTGCCGCCGGACTCCACGGTCATGGGCAAAGACACGTTGCCCGTCGCATCCGTGGTGCCGACCTCGTAGTCCTCGTCATCCTTGGAGAGACACACGCGCGCGCCGGCGATCGGGCCGGACACGTCGCTCACGTAGACGCCGACGTTGGTCGTCCCCAGCCCGAGCGAAGACGGTCGCGTCACCGAAAGCGGCTTGACGGGTGCGGTCCACACCGGCATCTCGGGGTCGGCGAGCATGTTGTAAACGTAGTGCGTCCACAGATCGGCGTTGTCGCCCGGCTGCGCCGCGAGCGAAGTGCGCACCAGTTTGGAGCGCGCGAACGCCTCGCCGATGTGCTCGACGTGATCGCTGTACAGAAGCCGGTAGTACTCGTTCATGTACGGCTGCGCGATCAGCGGATATACGCTCTCGCTGGAGCCGATCACCGATACCGCGCCGCCGACGGGATTGAGCAGGAAATGCTCGGCCAGACAGAAATACGTGAAGGCCACCGCGGTGCAATTGAGCAGGAAGATGTTCGAGTAGCGATCGGTGTTGGTAAGCGCATCGGCGTCGGCATTGACGACACTTCCGTTCCCGACCGACATGTTGAAACGAAAACCGTGACCGGTGTCGTTCACCTGATCGTATCCCTGGTTGAGCTGCGCGATGACGGTGGCGGCGTCCTCGGGGAAGGAACCGGGGTGGGTGGTGTAGTTCTCGTAGTACTTCCTCACCGTCAGCGCCGGATCGGTGAGGGAACTCAGGTAGAGATAATCCGCGATGTCCGCGCCATCCTGCGTCACCGGTTGGCCGGTGGTCCAGTCGATCGGAAACAGCACCTCCGCCAGCAGCAGCGTCGAGCCCGTGTAGGCCGTATTGATCGGCGTCTCGTAGCTCTCGATCTTGTCGATCAAAGCGGCGGCGGTGGCGTTGCTCACCGCGGGCAACCGGCCGGTGTAGACCTCGGGGTAGAGGTCGGTCTGGTCGATGTTGACGGCTTCGCCGAAATAGCCGTCGTGGTCCGCATTCCAGTCGCCGTCGAGGCAGCCGAAATACATGTCGGCGGGCAGTTCCTTGACGCCGAGGTAGGTCGAACGGCCGAGACGAACCGGAATCTGATCGGTGTCGCCACCGAGCAGCGCGTAACGAATGCCCCAATCCTGATACGCGTCGAGAATGAAGGTGCGAATCGTCTCCGCCGGGTCGGCCCCGTTCTTGTAGTGCGCATCGATCCATTCCGTGGTGCGCACGACGGTCGGCACACCTTTCGCGGTTTTCCAATCCGCCAGAACCTGGAACGACGCGGCCAGTGAATCGTTGGTGATGATGACGTAATCGACATCACTGCCCTCGAGCGACGGGAACGATGTGGGCTGGAAGCCTCCCGCCGCTTTCTTCACGCGCATGCCGGTCTCTGCGTAGAGCCCCGCGTCCTGCGGATTCACCACCATGCGCGCGAGCGTGTGCCGGACGTCGTCACGAAACCCGTCGCGCAGTCGGTTGCGCGAGGCAACGCGCTGGTTCGATGCATCGGGCCCGGTCGTGACACGCAGCGAGAGCGACGTGTTTACGCTCACGGTGCCATCCTCGACCCGCACCGGATACACGGCAAAACTCGCGATCGTGTAGCCGTGCAAATGACCGGTGCCCAGGAACACCACACGCTCCGAGGGATAAACCCCGTCGCCGGTGTAGGTGAGCGTGGATGCCGCAGGGGATGCGTTGTCGTTGGCGGCGATGGGCGCGCGCTGCGGATTGGTCCCACGCGCCAGCACTGCGTTATCGACGCCGGTAACATCGGTGTGGACAACCGTCTCACCCGGGCCGAGCAGAAAATTCACCACCCGAAACGGAAGCATCGGTTCACCCGGTGCGGTGATGTACTGGTAGTCGGCCCCCACACCCACGATGCGGTCGCCCGCGGGCGAGGCCTGAACGGAAATGTCGGACGGTCTGGTTTCGATGGTCCAGGTGAGCTCGCCGGCGTGAACCGGCGGTGCCAACGAAGCCAAAAGAACAGTGAGTACGAACGTGGGAAGTGCGAAGCGAAGCAAGCTGGTGCGCACGGCTCCTCCGACGCGTTGCTGAACCGCAGTTCCCACGTGCCGATACTGGGGGCAACAGGCGGCCGGGGATTTTACGGGCGATGATGTGAAACCCGATGTCGTGGGAACTGGCGACGCCATCCGGGTGGGGTCACAGCTCCGGGCGCAGCTGAGAGGCCGCGCAGCTCTTGGAAGAGCGAAATTGATTATATCGCAACGCGGTAAGGGCGTCAATGAGGCGTTCGGACGCCAAGAACCCCACCCCGACATTTGCGGCCGGAGGGCCGCAGCAGGCTCGGGGCGGGGTGGCAGGGGCTAAACGCGGGCAGGCTCGCTCTGGCCGGCGTATTCGACCTGCAGCTTGCCCTTCTCGACGGTCACGCGGATGGTACCGCCTTCGCCGAGGGTGCGCGAGAGCAGGGCCCGGGCAATGTCACCTTCCAGTTCGCGTTGGATGATGCGGCGCAGCGGCCGGGCGCCGTAGACCGGGTCGAGGCCACGGGCGGCAAGCTCGCGCACGGCGGCGTCGGTAACCTCGAGCCGCAGACCGTGTTCGGCGAGCTTCTTTTCCAGCCCGCGCAGCTGAATACGCGTGATGCGCTCCATTTCGCCGGCACCGAGGGGCTGGAACAGCACGACGTCGTCGAGGCGGTTCAGGAACTCGGGCTTGAATGCGCGCTGCATGGCGTCCATCACCGAGCGGCGCAGGGCCTCGGCGTCGCGGAACTGCTCACCGGCCGTGCCCAGGTTGGACGTCATGATGACGATGGTGTGCGAAAAATCCACCGTGCGACCTTTGCCGTCGGTCAAACGCCCGTCATC
>CAZULB010000048.1:0-20081 GCA_964621155.1 uncultured bacterium
GTTCGCGGGAGCAGGAGATTTGAGGAGAGTTGTCCTTAGTACGAGAGTACCGGGATGAACGGACCCCTAGTGCACCAGTTGTCGCGCCAGCGGCATGGCTGGGTAGCTATGTCCGGAAGAGATAACCGCTGAAAGCATCTAAGCGGGAAACTCACTCCAATACGAGATCTCCCAGACGAAAGTCTCTAAAGGCCCGTTGTAGATTACGACGTTGATAGGCCACAGGTGTAAGCGCAGCAATGTGTTCAGCCGAGTGGTACTAATTGGCCGTGAGGCTTTTCTCGAATTCAATATTCCAAGGTAAGCGATTGCTCTCAATACCCTACGGTTGTCTTTTATGAAGGCCCGCGGACTCACGTCCGCGGGCCTTCCGCGTTATGAACCCCGGTGATCTTCCGGCCCAGGTGGCCCCCGCAGTTGCGCGTGTCGTTGGCCCCGAGCGGGCGGCCCGTTGCGCCGGCGCGGTGGTCACCCAGATGATCGGGCTCGCGATGACTCGACAGGTATTGCGCGTCCCCATCGTGCTAGACACACCCGAAGAGACGTTGGTCGAGCGGGTCGGCGCGACCATTGAGAATTACATTTCAGGTCCATGAGCGGCCATGGTGGGGCGCCGCGGCGCATCGAATCCCGCGCCGGCCGGCACGCACCTGCTTGAGAGACTGCTACGCAAGCCCTAGCCCCTTCCCGCCCGCGACGCTGAGCCGTGCTTTTTTAGTGCGGGACGCCGGCGATTCGGCGCGCTTACTATGCGTGCGAAGCGTCGGTTTTTCTGTATATGCACCCAACTCCATCGCACAACGTGACCCCAGCGCCCGTGTCGCGCGAAAAGAGCACCGCGCAAATGCTGCGCGAGCGGTTCGTCGGCGATTCGTTGCGTTACGCGCCTTCGGTTGTGATCCCCGCCGCCGCCGGGGTGGCGAGCGTCACCATCTTTACGCGGCTGCTCTCGCCCGACGGTTACGGGGTTTATTCCATGGTGATGGCAGCCATCGCCATTCTGTCCGTGGTGGCTGCCGGATGGATCGAGCAGTCCGTGCTCCGCTATGTGCCGGAAAAGGGCGATGCGCCGGCGCGCAGGCTGATGCGCGGGCACGTTCTCGGTCTCACCCTGGTCACCTGCGCCGTGGTGGCGATCCTGCTGCTTGCCATCCGCGCCGTCGCGGCCGCCCATCTGGGTGCCTACGCCGGCGTCATCGTTCCCGGTGTGATCCTGCTGATTGGAGAAGCGGGGTTTGTCGCGCTGGGCGCTGTCTTGATGGCGGACCTGCGCTCGCGCCTGTTGTCGTCGCTGCGTATCGCCGGCGCGCTCCTGCGCCTGGCCGGCGCGCTGGGCTTCGTGCTCTGGATCGGTCGCGACGCCGCCTGGCTGATCGCGGGCGCTGCGCTCGGTCGCGGTATCGTGACCATCGTCACGATGTGGGTGGTCGCGCGGCACGACGGACACTGGGTGCGTCCGGGTCTGGATCGCCCCATGCTGCGGCGTTTCGCCGCGTACGGGGTGCCCATGGTGGGCTGGGCGATGGGAAGCCAGCTCCTGGCGCTCTCGGACCGTTTCATCATCGGCGCGTTCGACGGCAGCGCCGCCGTGGGAATCTATTCGGCCAACTACAATCTCGTCAGCATGGGGTTCGGTCTTTTGAACACGCCGCTGCTCATGGCCGCGCACCCGCTCATCGTGAGCGCCTGGAAAGAACGCGACGCGGCGTCGATGCCGGCCGTGATTGCGTCGTTCTCGCGTCTCTATGTTTACGCCGTGGTTCCCATTCTCGTGGTGCTCGCGTTGTGCAGCGGCGAGCTCGCGCGCGTCCTGCTCGGCGCCGCTTTTCGTGAGGGTAATCCCATCATTCCCATTCTGGTGCTGGGGATGATGGTGCGCGGATTCTCCATGTACGGGCACAAGGGGCTCGAGCTCGCCGAGCGCACGCACGTGATGTTCGTGCTGGTCGCCATCAGCGCCGCGTTCAATGTGCTGCTCAATCTGATCTTCGTGCCCATCTACGGCTACACGGCCGCGGCGTGGACCACGGTGGCCGGCTACCTGCTCTATCCCGTACTCGTGCACCGCGCTTCGCGTTCGCACGTGCCGTGGCTGGTGCCGTGGCGCGCCATCGTGGTGGCGCTCGTTGCCGGCGCCGTCGCGGCCGGGGCCGGGTTCGCGACTCGTCGCGCGCTGAGCGCAGCCCACCCGCTGCTTGTCATCGCCGTTACCGGGCTGGTAACCCTCGCCGTATACGCGGGGCTTGTGGGGCTCGCGATACGCGCGCGTGCAGTACGAAGGGAGCGCGGCGCGTGAACCACGCCGAGTTGACGGTCGTCATTCCGTGCTATCGCGGTGAGCATCTGGTCGGCGATGCCATCCGGAGCGTGCTCGCCCAGACCGGGGCGCGCATGGAAGTCATCGTGGTCGACGACGGTTCGCCCGATGGTTCGGCCGGTGTGGTGGCTGCCATCGGTGATGCGCGCGTGCGTCTGTTCCGCCACGAGGGGAACCGCGGGATTGCGGCGGCGCGCAACACCGGTCTTGCGCAGGCGCAAAGCGAGTTCGTCGCGTTTCTCGATCAGGATGATGTCTGGCTTCCCGGTTTCGTCGAAGGCGTGCTCGGCGCGCTGCGCGCGCCCGCCGAAGGAAGTCCCGTGCTCGCGTTCTGTGACGTTTCCGAGCGCAACACGAGCGGGAAGCAATGGCGGCATCAAGTCAAGATTCCGCGCGAACTGGGCGCCGGTCGACCGCTCGTCGCCGCCATGTTGCGCGAGAGGTTTGTGGTGCTGGGCGCGTGCATCATCCGCCGCGCCGTCCTGGTGGAAGCGGGCGGCTTCGACGAGAAGATCCGCGGCGGCTCGGATGACTTTGACGTGCTCGTCAGGCTCGCGCAGCGAGGGGGCTTCATCCACGTCGCGGGCGCGATGTTCATGCGACTTCTACACGGCCAGAACTACACCAACGCCGAGCTCATGACGGATGAATCGCTGGCGGTGATCGACAGGGCCGTGGCCCTCTTTCCCGACCTGGCCCCGGAGGCCCGGATCGGGAAGGCGCAGCGGCTCTATCGGCGCGCGACCGACGCCATGCTGGCCGGCCGCATCGAGCGGGCTCGCGCCGACTATAAGGGCTCGATCCGGCTCCGTAAGTGGCAGCCCAGGGCCTGGTTGGGGCTGGTTTTGAGCCACGGCGGGCCGCTGGGCACCGCGGTTGCCGCCCGCTGGCGCCAGCACCGGGTGGGCTGAAAAAAGGCCCGCCACACCCCTTGACAGGCAGCGTTCCCCCCCGCTAGTATTCGGGTCCGTTTTCAAATATCACCACATTTTCGGTGGCCATAGCGTGAGGGTCACACCCGTTCCCATTCCGAACACGGAAGTTAAGCCTCACAGCGCCGATGGTACTGCCGGGGCAACCCGGTGGGAGAGTAGGACGCCGCCGAATTTTTTGAAGGCCCCCGGGCATTGCCCGCGGGGCCTTCTCCTTTTCAGGTCGCCGTGGCCGGCGGCGCGGCGCGTCCACCCCGGCTTGTGGCGTCCCACAATCGCGTGAGATAATCGACTGACTGGGAGCGCCGACCAACCCGCACACCAATGTCGGAAAAACCACCCAAGGGCAACAACGCGGATTCGGCGTCGATCGAGCGCATCCTCCCGGCGGTGTACGAGGCTCTGCGTGCGCTGGCACACCACAAGCTTCTTTCCGAGCGCCGGGGCCACACCCTCCAGACCACCGAACTCGTCCACGAAACCTACCTCCGCCTCAGCCACGGCGATCCGCAGTGGAACAACGACGCGCATTTCTACCGCGCGGCCGCGGAAGCGATGCGCCGGATTCTGATCGACCGCGCGCGCCGGCGCGCGCGGCTCAAGCACGGCGCGGGTCTGGCGCGTGTCGAAATCGATGAGAACGATGTCGCGGCGGCCAGCTCGGGCGAAGACGTGATTGCGATCAGCGAAGCGCTCGACGAGCTGGAAAAACATGAGCCGCGTATTGCCGACGTGGTCCGGCTGCGCTTCTTCGTTGGATTCACCATCGAGGAAACCGCGGAAAAACTTGGCATCTCGCCCGCCACCGTGAAGCTGGACTGGGCCTTCGCGCGCGCGTGGCTGCAGCGCGCCATTGTGGAAGGCCGCCGGAGCCGGCCCGACCATGGATAACGAGCGCTTTCGCAAGGTGCAGGAGATATTCCAGCTGGCGCTGGACGCGCCGCTGCACGAGCGCGCGCGCCTCGTGTTCGGACTGTGCCGCGAAGACTGGGATCTCTACCGCGAAGTCACCTCGTTGCTCGAACACCACAGCAGCGATGGTTGGGACCCGGGAAGCGATCCGTCGCTGGCCGGAAAACCTCGCGCGCTGCCGCGTCTGGAAGAGTCGCGCACCCTCGCCAATGGAAACGAACGCTACGAACTGGTCGACACCATCGGCGAGGGCGGCATGGGGATCGTCTACCTCGCGGAACAGACCCATCCGGTTCGCCGCCGGGTGGCGCTGAAAGTCATCAAGCTGGGTGTCGATTCCAGGCGCGCCACCGCGCGCTTCGGCTTCGAGAGCCAGGCGCTTGCCATGATGGATCACCCCAACATTGCGCGCGTGTACGAGGCCGGAACCACCGACGACGGACGTCTGTATTTTGCCATGGAGTACGTGGCGGGCGAGCCCATTACGGATTTCTGCGACCGCACCTCGCTCACCATTGCCCAGCGCGTTGCCATCTTTGCGGCCGCGTGCGACGCCATCCAGCACGCGCACCAGCGCGGCATCATTCACCGCGACATCAAGCCGTCCAACATTCTGGTGACCACCGAAGGCGGCACGCCGGTGCCGAAGATCATCGATTTCGGTGTGGCGCGCGCCACCAATCAGCGACTCGCCGAGCACACGATGTTCACGCAGCTGGGCGTGGTGGTGGGCAGCCTGCGCTATATGAGCCCCGAGCAGGCGGACTGTCGTCTGCTCGAGATCGACACCCGCACCGACGTTTACGCCCTGGGGGCGGTGCTGTACGAAATCCTGACCGGCGCCACTCCGATCGATATTCCGGCCCTCGAGCAGACAGGCTATGCCGAATTGCAGCGGCGTATCCGCGAGGAAGATCCGCCGCGCCCCAGCGAGCGGCCGCAGAACACCGAAGAGGGGCGCGCGGGGGCGCAACGCCGCGGTTGCGACGTGACCACCTGGCGCCGGCAACTGGCGGGCGACCTCGACTGGATCACGCTCAAGGCCCTGGAAAAAGATCGCGCGCGCCGTTACGCGACGGCGGCGCAGTTCGGCGCCGACCTCCAGCGCCATCTCGACAACCAGCCCGTGGAAGCCGGACCGCCCACGCGCCGCTACCGTCTCGCCAAGTTCGTGCGGCGCAACCGCGCGGCGGTGATTTCGGTGAGCGCTCTCGCGCTCGTGCTGCTCGTGGGGTTGGTGACCAGCACCACGCTCTATCTGGAGAACCGCGCGTCCCGCCGCCTTGCCGAGTCGCAACGCGACGAAATTCTTCGCCTCTCCGACGCCAATGTGCTGTCGCGGCTGATCGACGAGGCGCACGGTTTGCGGCCTCCTTATCCGTCGGTTGCACCCGCGATGAAAGCGTGGCTCAAGCGGGCCGATGCGCTGGCCGCGCGTCTTCCGTTGCATCGCAAGACGCTGGATGCACTGCGCCGCGAAGGTACGGTGACCGGGACGGGCAAGAATGCCGTGGTTCACTTCTCGGACCAGGAGCGCGAGTTCCACTACCTGCACTTGAAGCAACTTGTCGCAGACCTCGGCATCTTCGTCGATCCCGACCCGCACGTGGGCGCCATTGCAAAAGTTCGCGACCGGCTCGCGTTCGCCGAAAGCGTGCGCGACAAGAGTATCGATTCGCAGCGTGAAGCATGGACGGCAGCCATCCGCTCCATTTCTGATGTGCGCCAGTGCCCGCGCTATGGCGGGCTCGTGATCGAGCCGCAACTGGGGTTGGTTCCGGTGGGGCGCGACGCCGCCAGTGGACTATGGGAGTTCGCCCACCTGCGCAGTGGAGCTCCTGCCTTGCGCGGTCCGGACGGGAAGCTCATCATGGAAGAGGCGACCGGCATCGTGCTCGTGCTGCTTCCGGGCGATTGCTTTGCGATGGGCTTGTCGATCGAAGATCAGATCGACGAAAAGCAACCCGGCGCGTTCGCGGGCCCGCGCTACGACGAGGTGCCTGTGCACCGCGTGTGCCTCGATCCCTTCTTCATGTCGAAATACGAAGTGACGCAGGCGCAGTGGTTGCGACTTACGGGCTCCAATCCCAGCGTGATCCGGCCCTACCGCGACTACGGTATGTACGTCACTTCGCTGCGACACCCGGTCGAGAATCTGAACTGGGATATGGCGGATGATTTCGCGCAGGACATCGGGCTCGCCCTGCCCACCGAAGCAGAGTGGGAGTATGCCGCGCGCGCTGGTTCCGCAGGGCCGTACTGGTGCGGTCGCGATTACCGTTGTCTCATGGGAACCGAAAACGTGCTGGACGCCTCGGCACGCGTGCCGGGTCGTCCGGGTGGCTACACCTACGCCCAGTGGTTCGACGGGTTTGTGGATTCATCGCCCGTCGGGTTCTTCGCGCCGAACGCGTTCGGTCTCTACGACATGCTGGGCAACGTGACCGAATGGACCCACGACTGGTACGGTTCCTACGAACTGCCGGTGGCGCCTGGAACCGGAGAGCGACGGGTAGACAACGGGGTGGAACGCGTGGTGCGCGGCGGCGCCTATTACTTCTTCCCGGCCCGCGTGAGCTGCCAGTGGCGCATCAACTGGAAGCCCCAGAATACCGAGCGAATTGGCGCCCGCCTGGCCCGGGCGCTGGAGTCAAGGGCCGCTCCGTAAAGATCTCCCGGGCCCCGGCCGGGGCCTCGCGCTGACCGACCTCAAGAATTTTCCGATTTCTTTAGCCGTTTTCCGCCCAAACGACGCTTGTCGTGGTGGAGAGCCCTTTTCACAGCTGAGCTCGCCGCGCCGATGGAAATGCCATCTTGGTCGGCGGCAAAATCCGTCGGCCGGCGAGCTTTTTGTCTACCGGGGAGGGGTTAGCCCTCGTCGTGGGACGCCTCGAACTCGAATTTGAAGTCCGAGGCGTCAATGGGCTGGTCTGTGCGTACCACAAATTCGCAGCAACCATCGCCGTTCTGGAAAGTGCGGCGTCTTTCCACATGGAAGCCCAGCAGCCGGGTCAGCACGCTGACCGTCGTACTGCATAGCGCAGGGCGTGCCTGTGCCACCGACAAGAACGGACAGTTGCGTTCGATCAGTGTCGACTCGCCGTTGGACTGGATAGACACAAATCCGTCGCCCTCCTGGTAGTAGTTCCGGAGCGCCTCGAGTTTCGCGTGCAGTGGCTTTCCTTCCAGCCGCGGCGTCCATGCACCCACCTTCGCATCCGTGATACGCGCGAGCGCGGCGCGGATGGCTTGCTCGCCGTACAATTCCAGAACGGTGTCGATGAGTGCCACCGAAAGAGCTTCGTATTGCTTCGGAAAGAAGACTTCGCCCTGCGGGCTTACGTGGTAGATCGAAGCCGGCCGTCCGGATTTACCCGCGGCACCGGTGTCACGGCGCACGATCCATCCGCTGCGCTCGAGATAGATGAGATGCTGCCGCGTGCCTTCGTCGGAAATTCCGAGATGAGCGGCCAGTTCGGCAATGGTGGCACCACCGCGATGCTTGATGTGCTGCAGAATCTCGCGGCGAGTGTCAGAAAGAGCCTCAATTGCTTCGTGCACGAAAATACCCCTTCCACAAAGTGGATGCAGGCGGCAAGCCGGAAAGGCACGACAGGCAAGAGCGGCGGACTACAGGAGCCCCGATCGTAAGGGCAAGACGTCAGTGCCGTCAACCAGATGCGCGGACGTCCCGAGCACCTGGTTTTCGCGGACGTGCCATTCGGTTTATACTCCGATTCGAATGCGCGTTGCCCTGGTACAGTTGAATACAATCGTGGGGGACGTGGCGGGTAACGTCACGCGTGTCCTCGACGCCATGGACCGGGCCCGGGGCGAGCGCGCCGACCTCGTGGTTTGTCCCGAACTGTGCGTCTCCGGCTATCCGCCCCGCGATCTTGTGGAGCGCTCGGCGTTTGTCCGCCAGTGTGAAACCGGGCTCGAGCGCATTCGTGCCGCCACCGAAGCCAGCACCTCCCCGGGCGTGATCGTCGGGCTTCCACTTCCTTCCCGCGCCGCGACGGGCAAGGGGGTCACCAATTCGGCCGTGGTGCTGGCCGGCGGCCGGGTGCTGCACCGCCACGACAAGCTCCTGCTTCCCACATACGACGTCTTCGACGAAGCGCGCTACTTCGAGCCTGCGGAGAGCTGCGAGCCGTTCGAGTTCGCGGGGGAGAAAATCGGCCTCTCCATCTGCGAGGATGCGTGGAATGATCCCCAGCTTTTCCGCCGCCGTCCGTATGCAGTGGATCCCATCCAGATGCTGGCAGCGCGCGGCGCACGCCTCATGATCAACATTTCCGCCTCGCCGTTCGCGGTGGGGAAAGAAGGTTTTCGCGCCGAGCTCATGGCCAGCCATGCGCGCCGCCACAACACCCCCTTCGTCTTCGTGAACCTGGTGGGTGGAAACGACGAGCTCGTGTTCGACGGCCGCAGCCTCTTTCTCGACGCGCGCGGGCAGATTGTCTCTGTCCTGCCCGCTTTCGAAGAGGGGATGACCATCGTGGATACCGCCGTCACCGGGTCGGCGCAGCCGTACGCAGCCATGGAGGAGATGGAGAGCGTGCGGCGCGCACTCGTTCTCGGCGCGCGCGACTACTTCGGCAAGTGCGGATTCACCCGCGCCGTGGTTGGACTTTCCGGTGGCATCGATTCCGCGCTGACGCTGTGTCTGGCCGCGGAGGCGCTGGGGACCGCGCACGTCATGGGTGTCGCCATGCCGTCGCCGTTTTCATCTCCGCAGAGTCTCGCGGACGCGCAGGCACTGGCGAAGAATCTCGGCGTCGAGTCGCGCGTGATTCCCATTCAGGATGTCATGGCCGCCTATGACGCAACGCTTGCTCCCGCCTTCGGCGGACGTCCGCGCGACGTTACGGAGGAAAACCTGCAGGCGCGCATTCGCGGCAACCTGCTCATGGCGCTCTCCAACAAGTTCGGGTCTCTGGTGCTCTCGACCGGCAACAAGAGCGAGCTCGCGGTGGGCTATTGCACGCTCTACGGTGACATGAGCGGCGGCCTGGCGCTCATTTCCGATGTGCCCAAGACGTCCGTCTATCGTCTCGCGGCACTTTACAACCGCGAGCGTGAAATCATCCCGCGCTCCACCATGGAGAAGGCGCCCTCGGCGGAGCTTCGGCCGAATCAGAAGGACACCGACACGCTGCCGCCCTACGAGATCCTCGATCCCATTCTCGATCTCTACCTCGAGGACGGCCTTTCCACAGACGAAATCGTTGCGCGCGGCTTCGAGCGCCCCACGGTGGAGTGGATTCTGCGCGCCGTGCGCGTCAACGAGTACAAGCGCCGCCAGGCCGCGCCTGGAATCAAGGTGACGTCGAAGGCCTTCGGCGTGGGCCGGCGCTTCCCGGTGGCGGCGCGCTACACGGTGTAGCGTGTCGGGGCGCGACGCAGATGTGCCGCCGGCCGGCGGTTTTCACGAAATCGATCATTCCGGTGATGTGGGGCTCGAGGTGTGGGGCGCGACGTTCCCGCTTCTGCTGCAGCACGCCACGCGCGGCCTGTGCGCGTTGATGACGTGGAGCCAGGTCGCGCCCGTTGCGACACGTTGCATCCAAGTGCAGGCCGACGACGATCAAGACCGGCTCGTCGACTGGCTCTCCGCGGTGATCCTGGCTGCGGCCACGCATGCGGAACTCTATGCCAGTGCCGACATTTCCGTCTCGGATGACGGGATTGTGAGCGGCGTTGTGCACGGCGAGCCCCTCGACCTTCACCGGCACGCGCTGCGTTTCGACGTCAAGGCCGCTACCTATCACGAACTCCTCGTGGAGGAGCGCACCACGGGCTATCACGCGCGCATCATCTTCGATTTGTGAGCGAGAATTTCTCCACCACATGGATATTGACGGTACGCGCGCACGGCCGCGTGCAGGGCGTGTTCTTCCGCGAGAGCACACGACAGCGGGCCCGGGAGTTGGGACTCTCCGGATGGGTTCGCAACCATGACGACGGAAGCGTGGAGTGCTGCTTTGTCGGCTCGCGCGCGGCCTGCGAACAGGCGTTGGCGTTCGTGCGCCTCGGGCCGCCGGCCGCGAGCGTTACCGGTGTGGACGTTGAATGGGAATCGACGGCCGTTGCCCCGTCGGGGAGTTTTGAAGTTCGACGCTGACGCTCAGCCCGTCACGTATTCTTCCAGCGCGCGAATGACGGCATCGGGGAAACGATGCACCTTGAAATCGCCGTCGACACATGCGTGGTGTGTGAAGGCATCGGCGATGATCTCGTCGCCGCGGTAGACCGTGTAGCCAAACGTCACCGTGCGGCTGCGCAGCTCGCGTACGCGCGTTTCGATGCGCAGCGCGTCATCGTAGTCTGCGCTCCTCAGGAACTTGCAGCCGTACTCGAGCACGGGCAGGCGCACGCCGCCGGCTTCCAGGTCGCGATAGGCGTGGCCGGTCTCGCGCAGCAGGCCCGTTCGCGCGAGTTCGAACCAGAGCAGGTAGCTCGAGTGATGGGCCACCCCCATGCGGTCGGTTTCGGCGTAACGGACCGAAACGAATTCGTTGTGGATACGGGCCACGGCGCCACGGTACGCAAGTATCGTGCTATGCGGCAAGCGTTTATTGCGACGGGCGGGCATCCGACCACCCAATTTGGGCGTTTACACCCCGCCAAAATATTCCTTATATTATGCGCTGCTCACGGCCGCCCACACGGAACCTGCCGCGGCTGTTCAACGCCCAGATTTTTCATCACGACATCGAGGAGATTTCCATGCCTACGCCGTTTGTCAATGAAGCCTTCGCCAATTTCGACGACCCCGCCATCGCGGCGCGCATGCAGCACGCCATCGACACGGTGCGCTCGCAGCTTGGCGGTGAGTATCCGCTCGTGATCGGCGGCAAGAAGATCAAGACCGAGGAGATGATCGAATCGGTCGATCCGTCGAATCCCGAGCAGGTGGTCGGCTTCGTCGCCGAAGGCCATCAAGAACACGCCGAGCAGGCCATGCAGGCCGCGCTCAAGGCATTTGAGTCGTGGCGCAAGGTGGCGGCGGAAGACCGCGCGACCATTCTGTTCAAGGCCGCGAAAATGATTCGCGAGAACAAGTTCGAGTACGCGGCGTGGATGGTTTTCGAAGTGGGTAAGAGCTGGGCCGAAGCCGACGGCGACGTGGCCGAGACCATCGACTTTCTCGAGTTCTACGGACGCGAGGCACTGCGCCTCGCCGACGATCAGCCGCTCACCAGGATCCCCGGCGAGAACAACAAGCTCGTGTACATTCCGCTCGGGGTCGGTGCCGTGATTCCGCCGTGGAATTTCCCCATGGCCATCATGGCCGGCATGACGAGCGCGGCCATCGTGACCGGCAACACGGTTGTGCTCAAGCCCTCCAGCGATTCGCCCGTGATCGCCGCCAAGTTCATCGAGGTGCTGGAGAAGTGCGGTGTGCCCGCGGGCGTCGTCAACTTCGTGCCGGGCGGCGGTCGCGAAGTGGGCGAGTACATCGTCACGCACCCGAAGACGCGCTTCATCGCCTTCACCGGATCCAAGGCCGTGGGCCTGCACATCAATACGGAAGCCTCGCGCCCGCGCGACGGCCAGTTATGGATCAAGCGCGCCGTTCTCGAAATGGGCGGCAAGGACTCCATCGTGGTTGACGATGACTGCAATCTCGATGAAGCGGCGAAGGGCGTGGCTGCATCCGCCTTTGGATTCCAGGGGCAGAAGTGCTCCGCGTGCTCCCGCGCGATCATCCACGAAAAAGTGTATGACCAGTTCGTGAAGAAACTGCTGCCGCTGGTAAGCGCGCTCAAGCAGGGTGCGCCGTACGAGTCGAAGGATGTCAACATGGGCCCCGTCATCAACGAGAATGCGCAGCAGTCGATTCTCGACTACATCGAGACCGGGAAGACCGAGGGCGAACTGCTGGCGGGCGGGATGCGCGGCGCCGGCAAGGGGTACTTCATCCAGCCCACCGTGTTTGGCGATGTGTCGCCCGACGCGACTATTTCGCTCGAGGAGATCTTCGGGCCCGTGCTGGCACTCATCAAGGCGAAGAATTTCAATCACGCCATCGAGATTGCCAACAATACCGAGTATGGTCTGACGGGTGCGGTGTACTCGAACAAGCGCGAGCACCTCGAGCGGGCGCAGCGTGATTTCCACGTCGGCAATCTGTATTTCAACCGCAAGTGCACGGGCGCCCTGGTGGGCGTGCATCCGTTCGGCGGGTTCAACATGTCGGGCACGGACAGCAAGGCCGGCGGCCGCGATTATCTCCTTCTCTTCACGCAGGCCAAGTTGATGTCCGAAAAGGTGCGGTGAGCGTCCTCCGCAATCTGTTCTCCGCGCGAGCGCTGTCCACGATTCTGGTCGTGGCAGCGCTTTCGCGTTTTGGGTTCGGCGTGTACGTGGTGGGTCTCTCGGCGGCGACGAAGGGTGACGAAACCGACTATCACGCCATCGCCACCCATCTGGTGGACGGACGCGGCTTTGTCTCCACGGAAGAAACCGCGACGGCACGACGTCCGCCTGCGTATCCAGTCTTTCTCTCGCTCCTCTATCGCGTGAGTGGCGTCAGCCCGGCCGCCGGGCGCGTGGCTCAGATCATACTCGGCGTGATCGTGGTGTGGCTCACCGTGCGCGTAGCCCGCGCATGGTTCGGCGCAAGCGCGTCGGTGTGGGCAGGGTGGTTCGCGGCGCTCAACCCGTTCTTGATTTTTGTTTCCGGCTATCTGCTCACCGAGAATATTTATCTCGTGTTTCTGCTCGGGGCCACGGTGCTGGCGGCGACACCATCGCGTTTTTGTCAGAGCTCGCTTGCTCGCGCCGCGCTGATGGGCGTGCTGCTGGCGCTCGCCGCGCTGGCGCGTCCCTCCGGCCTTCCCATGCTGGAGTGGATGCTCGCGGCGGCGCTGCTTTTTGGCGCCGCGCCCTGGCGCCAGCGCCTGGGACGGGTTGCGCTTGCCGCGGTGTGCTTCGCCATCGTGATGCTGCCGTGGCTCGCGCGTAACGCGCGCGTGGTGGGCGCACCCGTGCTCACCACTCACGGCGGGATGACCTTCTACCAGGGGAACAACGAAAAGGTGGCCATGACGCCGCAGTGGCGCGGCGGTGTGGCTCCGCTCGAAGTACTTCCGGATATCGACCGGCTTACCGCCATGTCGGAGCTCGAGCGCGACCGCGCGGCATGGCAGTTGGGCCGCGAGTATCTGAAGAGTCATCCGGGGCAGGTGCCGTCGCTGGTGTGGTGGAAACTTGTGCGCTGCTGGCGGCTCAAGAGCGACATGGGGCTCAGTGGCATTCGCAGCGGCTGGTGGTTCAACAATCGTTCGCCGCTCGGAAAGGCCGCCGCGCATCTCGATGTGGGGTTGATTTACGCCGTCGTCGCGCTGCCGCTGTTCGTGGCGGGTGTGTGGATGACACGCCGACGCTGGCGCGAGCTTCTTTTTGCGTATGGCGGTATCGTGGTGCATACCGCACTGGCCGTCGTGTTTTTCGGATCGCTGCGCACGCGCATCCCGGTCGAACCGATGATCTGCGTGTTCGCGGCGGCCGCGCTGGTTACGTTGCCGCGCCCGCGTCGCGCTGCTCCTTGACGGAGCCTCCCGCCCGACTCTCCGACGGCAGTTGCGCGAAGGCGATTCCCACCAGGAACATGAACGCGGCGAAGACCTCCGCATCGTCGATGTTGTTTTCGGTGAGCGCACCCACCAGCACCGCGGCGGTGGCGCCGAGCGCCCCGATGGCGTAGTGATGGGCGAGGGATCCGCGCGCCGCGCGGCGCGCCAGCTTCCACAGCGTCATCACGAGCACCACCCAGTACGCCACAAAGGGAACGAATCCCACCAGCCCGCGCGTGGCCAGTATCTGCAGGTAGATGTTGTGCGAATCGACCGTGGTGCGCACCTGGCGCTCGGCCAGCCGCTTTTCGGCCTCGCTGGAATAGTCTCCCATTCCCACGCCCAGAAGCGGATGGTCGAGGAACATCTTCCATGAGATGTCCCACAGCACCAGTCGCGTGGCTACGTTGCGGTCCGCCTGTTCGGTGGCAAGCGTCTCGACGGCGAGCGTGCGGCCCTGGTCATTGCGATACGCGTGCGTGTAGATGAGCATGACCGCCAGCGCCAGCGCCGTGACCCCGGCCAGCACGCGGCTGCGCAGCAGAATGCACAGGGTGGCAAGTCCTGCGAACACGGCGATCCAGGCGCCCCGCGTCATGGTGAGCAGAAGGGCGGCAAACATCATGCTCACCGCAAGCGCGATCCAGACCCGCCAGCGCCGCGCGCGCGGCGAGAGCGCGACAGCCGCGCCGAAGACGGCGAGCTGGCACAGAATACCCGCCAGCGTCATGGTGAACATCGTGCTAGAAACGCGGTGCTCGGCGCCGATGTGCACCGGCCCCACGGCCACTCCGCCCGCGCGCTGGATGAAAGCGACTCCGCACGAAGCCGCGGCGGAGGCGAACAGGACGGCGCAGGAACGGTCGCGCACGCCAACGCGCCCTATATGCGCGCCCACCATGAATACGATCAGGAGCTGCCAGTAGGACTCCCAGTCGACGAAAGCGCGATGGCGTTCCTCCGACATCAACAACGACGGCAGCGCGGACACGGTGAGAACGACCGATGCGATGAAGAGCGGATGCGAGAGGCGCGGCGTCTGCCGTGTGGCGGCCAGCCACACCAGCCACGCCAGCACCGAGAAGCCGATGGCGATGTTTTCGCCCGCGATGGAAAAGGGAATGAACAGAGCCAGGCACAGAAACGCGAACTGGAACAACCGCGTCGAAATGGCGGTCAGTCCCGTCACCATCTCACCCCGAGCGAGAAGCGGTGCGTGGTTCCGAACGCATTTTCGTCGTCGATGTTGGCGGCGTAGTGCAGGTTGGCCTGGTCCAGCGCGCGCACGCTGACACCGAACCCGTAGCGTTCGCGTCCTTCACCCGAGCTGAGCAGTGTGATGCCGCTGCGCAGCGCCACGCGCCCGAAGATGTAGGGCGTCTCCGCGCCCACCATGGTGTGCAGGAAGCCGTCGTGTATGTAGGCCACGTCAGCCTCCAGGTCGACCGCGCCGGGCACATGGTGCGCAATGCCGAGCGCGTACTCATTGTCGATTCGGTCATCGTGTCCATCCGTGAACGAGTAGCGCGAAAACACGTCGCGCCCGACCGCGGCGATCGACCACGCTCGCGAGAGGCGCAGCTTCACGGCCATATCAACGCTCGACCCCCAGGCGTCGAAGTTGTCGACGCCGGTGCGCGCGAACGCCACGCGGCCGGAAAACGCAAATGTGATGACGGGCTGGGGAGAATACGCGTACGCGAGGCGCACATGATTCTCGGAATAGGTTTGCCCCGCGCCCACGTCGGCGGAAAGGTTGGTATAAATCGCTCCTACGGCGTGGCGCGACACGCCGGTCTCGGCGTTGCGAGTGTGACCGAGCGGCATGACGAACGCGGCCTGGGCCTGGGTCAGGAACGCCTCGGGCACGAGCTCCACGGCCGATACGCCCGCTCCCCGCGCCGACTCCGAAATGCCCGCCGGATTCCAGTCCATCGCGCTTTCGTCGTCGATGCGCGCAATCACGGCACCGGCCATTCCCCACGCGCGCGCGCCGTAGCGCGGCAGGTTGAACATGCCGCCGCGCGCCGAGTCTGCGCGGGCACCGCCTGGCGTCAGCGCTGTCGCGAGGAGCGCGCAGACACAAATTGCGCGCAACGCCCGGGCGTTCACGGTGACCCCTTCGGGTCGAACAGAAACACCTGGCGAATGATCTCATGCGTGCCGTCAGGATAGTCGATGGCCGCTACCGCCACCAGCGGTCCGCGGCGCACACTCTGTTCGCTCCCGTTTTCTCCGTCCCACAGAAACGAATAGAAGGTATCCGGCTCACGACTCTGGAAGCGAATCACAAGATCGCCCGCCGTGTCGAAGATGCGAAGTTCCACTTTCGCAGCCGGGTCGACGGTATTGATGTCGAACGATGCCCCCGGGACCATCGGCACCGGCATGAAGAAACCCGCCGCCGTTTCAAAATGAACCGTGACCGTGTTCGATTTCGGGCTGGTGCTGGTGTCCACCGCCAGTGCGGCCCGGAAGGAGTTGTCTCCGACGAGGAGCGGGACGCGCTTCGAGAAGCCCTTGCTGGTGGTGAGTGCGACGGAATCGATCACGGCGCCGTTGCGGAAAATGCGCACCGTGCTCCCGACGCGCAGGGAATCGACGCTGCCCTTGAGAAGGTACGAGTCGGCGTGCACTTTGCCACCGGGTGACGTCAGAACCGGCGCCGGCAGAGGAATGGCGCCCGCCCCGGAGGCTGTGGCCAATCCGAGCGAGAGGATTGCAAGAACGCCAAGAGTGCGCGTGGAGAGCCTGATGTGGAACCTCAATCGGTTGCAAGCATGCGTGCGGGCACGATTATCACAGTCGGAACGGACACGGTCAACGTTGTTGGTGCGAACGCGCCTCACCGAACCGACGCAGCAGTTCCACCAGTGCGTCACGCGCGCCCGAGCGCACGGACACGTCGGCGGTGCCGCTGAGGGGGGTCGGCTCCGGGTTGATTTCGATCACCATCTTGCCCGCCCGCTTCGCCGCTTCCGGAAAGCCGGCGGCGGGGTAGACGAGTCCCGAAGTCCCCACCACCAGCATCACGTCGCACGCGTCGACTGCAGCCGAGGCGCGCTCGAGATGAGCAGGGTCGAGCATCTCGCCGAACCACACCACATCCGGGCGCAACGGCGATCCACACACGCTGCACCTTGGCGGATTTCCGTCGGGCCAGGGCGCCGCGGCGGGATGATCGGCGTCAAAACACTTCGCGCGACGAATGTTTCCGTGCAGTTCGACAACGTCGCTCGAACCCGCCGCCGTGTGGAGTCCGTCGATGTTCTGCGTCATCACGACCACGGAGTTGAAGTGCGCTTCCATCGCGGCAAGCGCGCGATAGCCCTCGTGCGGCTCGGCGTGTTCGATGAATGTGCGGCGCTCGGCGTACCAGTTCCAGACCAGTTCGGGGTCGCGCGCAAAGCCGCGCCGCGAAGCCAGCTCTTCCGGGTTGAATCGCGCCCACAGACCCGTTTGCGCATCGCGGAAAGTAGCGATGCCGCTCTCTTTCGACATGCCGGCGCCGGTGGTGACCACCACGTCGCGAGCGGCCAACAGAAGCTCGGTCGCAAGTGCCAGCGCTTCTTCCCGGCGCGTGCCCGTCATGTTGCCTGCCTTCGGGGACGCATGAAGGTAGCCAACGAAATGCCGGCGAGAATGAGAACCGCTCCCACGCCGACGCGCCCCGAGACGCTTTCACCCAGGAAGGTTGCTCCCAGCAGCACCGCAACAATGGGAATGATGAATGTCTGGTACGACACCACCGTAACGTCGAGGCGCTGCATCACGTAGAAAAAACATGCGAACGCGCCCACGGAGCCGATGGCCGCGAGATAAAAGATCGTGCTCCATGTGGTGCGGTTGAATGCCAGCTGCAGCGGCGACTCGACCGCGAGCGCCAGCGCGATCATGACGAGCGCCGAAGCCACAAACGGGATCAACAGCGACGCGATCGGGTGGTCGCCGTGCCCCCACTTCTTGGTTCCCACCGAACCGATTGCAGACGCCATCACGCTTCCCATCACCATCGCTGTTCCCGCCGCCTGTTCATAGCCGAGGCGCAGGTTGTCGGAGAAGATGACCGCGACACCGATGATACCCACGGCCACACCTGCCAGCTTGCGCGGGGTCAGCGGACTCGAGAGCCAGAAGCGTGCGAGCACGGCGACGATCAGGGGGAAAGTAGCGTAGAGCACTGCCGCCAGCCCCGACGGAATGCGCTGCTCTCCGTAATACACGAACGCGTACGGAAAAATGACCTGGAAGAAGCCCACGAAGATCCCGAGCCCGACAAAACGTCTGTCACGCGGAACACGAATACGCGCGAGCACCAGGATCACCGCGACGATGGCGGACGCAATCGTCATGCGCACGGCGATGCTCGTGAGCGGAGGGGCGCCGCGCAGGCCGATCTTGATCATCATCCACGTCGATCCCCAGATAAAGCAGCAGCCCAGATACGCGAGCAGAACCTTCAAACGCGGTGACTTCACAGTGCCTTTCGGAGAGCGGGGCGCAGCGCGCGAGGATTTGGTCTATACTGCACTCTTCCTGTGGACCCGTAGGAAAGCGAGACGATATCCGATCTGCTGATTCACGACAATACGCAGCATGCTTTGTCGTCGCCTGCGCGCTGCTCGGGATAGCGACGCTCGATTCCGTGTTTGCGCCGCATCCACTGTGGATGCGGGCCCTTGCCCTGGTCCCTGGCCTGGCCGTTGCGGCCTGGTGCCTGGCGCGCACTCTCGAGGGCGGCCGGTTGAGCGACGACAGGCGCGTGCGCTGGCTCCTCATGCTGGCCGGCATTCACATCGTTGCGACATTGTTCTTTTTTCCCGCACAGCACCTGTTCGACGCGCGCCCCGTCGTTACCGTGGACCACGCCGTGCACTACGAGCAGTGCCTGCGCGCGCGCGCGATTTTCTGGAAAACCTTTCGCCTCGATTGTTATAACCCCTATTTCATGGCGGGGTATCCGTCGGGGACCGTGTTCGACGTGGACATGAAGGGCGCGGAGCTGTTCACCGCGCTCATTCCCATTCACACTGCCACCGCGCTCAAGCTCTTCATTCTCATCGCATACCTGTCCATGCTGCCGTCGGTGTACCGCGGCGCGCGTATGCTCGGTTTCCGGCTCGACGAAGCCGTGCTCGGCGTTATGTTGCTTCTGACGTACTGGCACTGGGGCCGTCCGTACGCGGGTGATTTCCGCTTTGTCGGAATGTTCTCGTTTGTGTTTGCGACGCATGCGTCGATGTACGTCACCGGGCTGGTGCGCCGTTTCATCGCCGGAGATCGCGGACCCGCGCTCTTCATTCTGGGCCCGATTGCGTTTTCCGTGCACGTGTTGAGCGTGGTGATGGCCACGGTGTCGATCACCAGCGTGCTCGTCGCGGATCACGCGCGCATGACGATCAAACGCGCCGAGCTTCTGTTGGTGTGGGTGGTCGTGGTGTTGGCTGCGAATGCGCTCTGGATCTTGCCGATGGTCCGCTTTCTTCCCAGCAAGGTACCGACCGAGGCATTTTTCCAGATCCACGGACTGCGCCAGGTGGCGCGCATGCTGCTGACGCCTTCGGGCGGGATCGCCAGCGTGGTGTTGGGGCTGGCGCTGGCGGGAGCGTGGAGAATGGCGCGCGAGCGCCGCATGAGCACGGCGGCACCGAGCCTCATCTCGGTGCTTGTCATGCTCTCCTTCTCCGCCTTCGGAACGCACCTGCCCGGCATCAACCAGCTCGAGCCGGGCCGGTTTCTTTTCTCGGCCATCGTCTTCGCGACGCCGCTGGCGGGGGCGGCCCTCGCCTCGCTCTTGGGTCTTTGGTCGGCGCGCGCGACCGCATCGACTCCAGCCGCGCGTGTACAGGCTCTGCTCATGGTGTCGCTCGCGCTGGCGCCGGTTCCGCTTGCGATGCTCGATGCCAAGGCCTTTTATCGCCACACCCTGAGCGTGGATCTGCCGCCGCGGGTCGAGCGGTTGCGCTCGTTGCTGACGGCGAACCTGCGTGGGCCTGGTCGCCTGTTGATCGAAGAGGGAAGTGCCACTGCCTACGGCGGCTTCTTCCTGCCCGCGCTGCTTCCGTCCCAGACACACACCGAGCAGATCGGCGGCCCCTATCCACAGGTGCCGTTGCTCCATCATCGCACCACATTCGACGATGAATTATTGCTGGGCCGGCCTTTTGCGCAGTGGACACCGGAAGCGGCGCGCGCGCGTCTCGATTTCCTGCGCGTGCGCTGGGCGGTGACCGCAACCGAGAACGCGGGACGCTTTGTGGCCGCGATTCCCGGCGTCATGCTGCGCTGGGAGGACGGGCCGCTGCGCTTCTGGGAATTTTCCGTGCCGGCGAATCA
>CAZULB010000049.1:0-20022 GCA_964621155.1 uncultured bacterium
TCACCCTCCGGCGCCGCGATCTGGCGCTCCGGCTCGAGGCGTTGATGGCCCGGGAAGCCCAGGCACTGGAAAGCCCCTTCCAATTCTCCATGCGCTACGAGTCCTCCCTCGAGCCTTCGGAAGAAATGGCGTCCGACGCGCTCCGACAGCACTTTCGCGAACGGCTGCGCTCTCTCGCAGGCGAAGAAATACGGCGGGGCGTCACGCTGGCGGGCCCGCACCGCGACGACATCCAGTTCTCGCTGGCCGGGAACGACCTGCGCCGCTACGGTTCCCAGGGCCAGCGCCGCCTGTTTGCGGTGCTCCTGAAGCTCGCCGAGCTCTCCCACATCGAGAGCGAACTGCGTGAAGCCTGCGTGTTGCTCCTCGACGACGTCTTTTCGGAGTTCGATGCCGCCATCATGGGGCGTCTCCAGCACCTATTCGAAGGTGAGCGACAGGTGTTCGTTACCACGCCGGTGGAGCTTCCCCGGCGTCAATCCGAGCGCACGCGCGTGCTGCACGTGCGCGAGGGATGTGTAGACGCCGGTTAACAGTCTGAGCGCTTTCGTAATCAACGATTCCGGGCCAACTTGTAACGGCACCCCCGTGCCTGCAAAAACAAAGAAAAGGTTTCTCCCGCGCAACAAATAAGTTACTTTTAGTGCGCTATGGCCCCACGTTCATTTGCCCGTGTCAGCGATCTTCTTCCTTCTGTGCTTCGCGACCTCGGGCTCCAGAAAAGATTCAGCGAGAGACGGGTGGTTGAGCAGTGGGCCGGAGTGGTCGGTCCCGAGCTGGCGCGGCGCACGCGAGCGCTGCGCTGCGAGAGCGGAACCCTCGTCGTGCACGTGGACCATGGCGCCTGGATGCAGGAACTGCACTTCATCGAGAAGAAATTGCTCGCGAAGATGCAGGCGGCCTGCCCCGAGGTGGCGCTCAAGCAGATCCGCTTTACCGCTCGCGATGTGGATTAGGCCAGGCGGGCACTGGGAGTCGTGATGAGAAGCGATATCAGCAAATCTTCACCGGACAGGCCGGCGCCTCCCGTGATTTCGCCGGACAACGAGACTGGAAAGGTCGACATGGCTCAGGAATACACTGCTAAACAGATTCAGGTGCTGAAAGGGCTGGAGGCCGTCCGCAAACGCCCCGCCATGTACATCGGCAGCACCGACATCCACGGCGTCCACCACCTGGTCTACGAAGTCGTGGACAACTCGGTGGACGAGGCGCTGGCCGGCTACTGCACGGACATTGAAGTCATCATCCACGACAACCTGACGGTGAGCGTGGAGGACAACGGCCGCGGTATTCCCGTCGACATCCACCCCACTCAGCATCGCCCCGCCGTCGAAGTCGTCATGACGACGCTGCACGCCGGCGGCAAGTTCGACCGCGACACCTACAAGGTTTCCGGCGGTCTGCACGGCGTCGGTGTCTCGGTGGTGAACGGTTTGTCGGAATGGCTGGAAGTGGAGATCCATCGCGACGGCAAGCGCTACACCCAGAAATACGAGCGCGGTGCTCCGGCCAATGATCTTATCGAGCACGGCCCCACGGATCGTCGCGGCACTATTGTTACATTCCTGCCCGACTCCGAGATTTTCGAGAAGGTTGATTACCAGTACGAAGTGCTGGCCCAGCGCCTGCGCGAGCTGGCCTTCCTCAACAAGGGCCTCAAGATAATTTTCGACGACCAGCGGGCCCAGAAGCCGCGCCGCCAGGTATTCCAGTATGAAGGTGGCATCGTGTCGTTTGTGAAGTACATCGACACCGCCAAGACGCTGCTCGTGCCGCAGCCCATCTTTCTCCAGTCGGAGAAGGACGGAGTGCAGGTGGAAGTGGCGCTCCAGTACACGGACGGCTACGCCGAGAACGTGTTTTCGTTCGCCAACAACATCAACACGATGGAAGGCGGCACGCACCTGATCGGCTTCAAGGCTGCTCTCACGCGCACGATCAACAACTACGCCGCGTCCAACAACCTGTTCAAGAAAGAGCGTGTCACGCTGGGCGGCGACGACGTTCGCGAAGGCCTGACCGCCGTCGTGAGCGTCAAGGTTCCGGAGCCGCAGTTCGAAGGACAGACCAAGACCAAGCTCGGGAACTCCGAAGTAAAGGGCATTGTCGAAGCCGTGGTCGGCGACGGTCTCAAGGAGTATCTCGAAGAGAATCCCGCCATCGGCAAGGCCGTGGTCGAGAAGTGTCTCTCCGCATACACCGCGCGCGAAGCGGCACGCAAGGCGCGCGACCTCGCGCGTCGCAAGACCGCGCTCGAGTCGGCTTCCCTGCCCGGCAAGCTGGCCGACTGCGCCGCGCGCGACCCGCAGGTGAGCGAGCTCTATCTGGTGGAAGGTGATTCGGCCGGCGGCTCGGCCAAGATGGCGCGCAACCGCGAATACCAGGCCATCCTCCCGCTGCGCGGCAAGGTGCTCAACGTGGAGAAGGCCCGGCCCGACAAGGTGTTCTCGAACGAAGAAATTCGCACCATCATCACGGCGGTGGGAACCGGTGCGGGCGAGTTCGACCTCAGCAAGGCGCGCTACCACAAGATCATCATCATGACCGATGCCGACGTGGACGGTGCACATATTCGCACGCTGCTGCTCACGTTGTTCTATCGCCACATGAAGCCGCTCATCGAAGCGGGTTACGTCTATATCGCGCAGCCACCGCTCTACAAGCTCAAGAAGGGCAAGAAAGAAGTCTACGCCTACCAGGAAGAAGACCGCGATCGCGTGCTCAAGGACTGGGGCGGAAACGACGGCGTGTACATCCAGCGCTACAAGGGTCTCGGCGAAATGAATCCCGAGCAGTTGTGGGAAACCACCATGGATCCGGAAGCGCGCACCATCCTCAAGGTCGACATTCCGGACGCCGTGGAAGCCGACCGTATTTTTTCGATTCTGATGGGTGACGAAGTTGAGCCGCGTCGCGATTTCATCCAGGAAAACGCGCTCGCGGTGAAAAACCTGGACGTGTGACGTGTCGCGCGACGCGGTCCGGCGCTCGGACTACCTCGAATGGGTCAAGCGCCGCCGCGGCATCCGCTACTCGCTCTCCATGAGCGGTGTGCCGCGCATGCAGTTGCCTGAGCTGGGTGCATCACTCGACTTTCTACTCGCATCCGAACCCAACCTCGATGGCTGGCCGCCGCTCCTCGATGTGATTGCGTCACGCGCGGAGCTCACGCGCGACCACGTTTCTCTCGCCACCGCCGCCAGCGGTGCCATGCACCTCGCCTTCGGTGTGATGCTCGACCCGGGCGATCACGTGGCCATGGAGACGCCGGTCTACGAGCCGCTGGTCAAACTCGCGCTCTATTTCGGATGCCACATCGATTTCTTCGAGCGCCGCGAATCCAACCAGTGGTGCACGGACCCCGACGACGTGAAGCGCGTGCTCACTTCGAAAACCCGGCTGGTCGTGCTCTCCAACCTGCACAACCCGAGCGGTGGCTGGGACAGCGACGAAACCATACGGCGCATTGCGGCGCTCGCGGCCGGAGTGGGCGCGCACGTGCTGGTCGACGAAGTGTATCTGGATTTTCTCCGGGCCGATGGCGCGCGCCCGGCAGCGCGACTGGCGCCCAATATCATCAGCGCCAGCAGCGTTACCAAGACCTACGGGCTCGACGCGCTGCGCCTGGGTTGGGTGCTCGCCGAGCCGGCGCTGGCAGAAAAGGCGCGCCGGCTGAATGATCTTTATTCCAACAACACTGCACACCCGAGCGAGCGTCTGGCTTACCTGGCACTCCAGCGCGGTGATGAACTGCTTTCGCCCATCAATGCCACGCTCGCGCGGCACATTGCGCTCGCGGACGATTGCATTGCCTCCCAGCCGCGACTGTCGTGGGTGCGGCCGCGCGCCGGAACGTGCGGACTGGTGCGCGTCGAAGGCATGAACGTCGACGAACTCGAGCAGATTCTTGCGCGCGACTACGCAACCGGCATCGTACCCGGACGCTTCTTCGACGCGCCCTCGCATTTCCGTCTCGCCTGGGGTGTCGATACCGACACGCTGCGCGCGGGCCTCGAACATCTCTCCACGGCACTGAACGGTTGAATTTGTTGTAAGGCTCTCGAGCGCGCGTGTCTGAGCGGCGAGTTGCGCAGCGCGCGAACAATGTTTGGCTGTACGCGCTCGAGCACCGTCTGAGCGGCGAAGACACCGCGCGTCGAGACCCGGAATCGCGGAACTCCGCTCCACGCTGCGCCACAACGCGCCGCGTACGGCGCATTCTGCGCGCCGGCCCATCATTTTGTGCAGCGCATGCGATAGAATTGTGCACAGCAAACGCCGGCCGTACCCCGTTCCTTCACTAAATTTCACGGCCGCGCTGAAGGGACCTGCAACATGAGTTGGACGCATCGCAGCGCCGTAGCCGTACTGTCACTGGTCTGCACATTCACTTCCGCCAAAATCTCGCACGCCCAAACCGGCGCGCAGTTTGACGGCACCAACGATTACATGAGTTTCGGCACCGCGCCCGAACTGGGCGCGGACAACTTCACGCTCGAGCTCTGGTTCTACAAGACCGGACTCAGCTCCGTGGCCAGCACGGGCTCGGGCGGCGTCAGCGCTGTGCCGCTCCTGACCAAGGGGCGCAGCGAGAACGACGGCAGCAACGTCGACATGAACTACTTTCTCGGATTTCGCGGCACCGACAACGTGCTGTGCGCCGACTATGAGGAAGGAACCGGCCAGGCGTCACCCGGACTCAACCATCCCGTCTACGGCATCACGTCCATTCGCAACAATACGTGGTATCACGCCGCCGCCACTTTCGACGGCACCACGTGGCGCTTGTATCTCAACGGCAAGCTGGAAGCAACATTGGTGGTGGGCGCGGGACACCTGCCGCAATCGCAGAGCATCCAGCACGCGGGTCTCGCCACAGCGATGAATTCGCTGGGTGCGACGGGCGGATTCTTCAACGGCATCATCGATGAAGCGCGCATCTGGAACTACGCGCGCAGCGCGCAGGAAATCAATGACAACATGTATGTGGAGGTCACCGCGGGAACCGGCCTCCTGGGTCGCTGGGGATGCAACGACGGAAGCGGCCCCACCGCGCTCAATTCGGTGGCGGGCGCGCCGAACGGCACGCTGGCCAACGGTGCTTTTTGGGGCCCCGGCTCCACGTTTGCGCTCGCCAACTCGCTCGACTTCGGTCAGTCCAACAACGCCGTGGTCAACCTGGGTGATCCCGCCGCGCTCGATCTCGCGGAGTTCACCATTGAAACGTGGGTTCGTCGTGACGGCCCGGGTACTCCCACCAACACCGGCACCGGCGGCGTGACCGCGGTTCCTCTTGTCACGCACGGCGGGCCTGAAGACGATGGTGGCAATCTCGACATGAACTATTTTCTGGGTATTCGCTCCAGCGACAACGTGTTGTGTGCGGACTTCGAGGAAGGTGCCGCGGGCCTGCTGCAGGGCCAGAACCATCCGGTGGTAGGCGTCACACCGCTCCTGGTCGACACGTGGTATCACGCCGCGGCAACCTACGACGGATCGACGTGGCGCCTGTATCTGGACGGGTCGCTGGAAGCGACGCTGGTGGTCAATCAGCCCGTGCAGTCGGCCAGCATCGAGCTCGCGGGGCTGGGCACTTCGTTCACCTCGACGGGAACGTCGTGGGGACATTTGCAGGGCGCGATGGCGGAAGCACGCGTGTGGAACTACGCCCGCACCATGTCGGAAATCCGCTCGACGATGAATTCGAAAATCACAACGCCCACGCCGGGACTCGTCGGACGTTGGGGGCTGAACGACGCGGCCGGCACCACCGTGCTGGGTTCGGCCGGTACCACCATCAACGGCAACATCCAGGGAAGCGGATGGAGTTGGGACGTGCCGCCCCCCTTCAATGCAATTCCGTCCGCGCCACCGTCGGCGCCGGTGCTGGTCTCACCCTCGGATCACGCCACCAACGTGTCTCTGGCGCCCACGCTCGACGTGATGGTTAGCGATCCGGATGCGGACTCTGTGACCGTGACATTCTATGGCCGCATAAAGACGCCGGTGGATCCGACGCCCTTTACCCTGGTTCACCTGCCCGACACGCAGTTCTACACCTCGCAGCAGTTCGGCGGAACGCAGGCCATGCTGAACGCGCAGATGCAGTGGATCATCGACCATCGCGATACCCGGCACATTGCCTGGGTTGATCAGACCGGTGATTGCACGGACCACGGCGACGCCGTCATCGACGAATGGAACAGGGCTTCCGCCAGCTTTGCGCTGATCGAGAATCCGCTGACCACGGGTCGACCCTTCGGGATGCCGTTCAGCATCGCTGTCGGCAACCACGATCAGTCGCCGATTGGCGACGCCGATGGGACCACGAACTACTACAACCAGTTCTTCGGTGTATCGCACTTCGCCGGTCGCGACTATTACGGCGGGCATCACTCCACAAACAACGACAATCACTTCTCGCTGTTCAGCTCGAACGGTATGAACTTCGTCGTGCTCAGCCTGGAGTACGACATTACGCCGAATACCACCGTGCTCGACTGGGCTGACAGCGTGGTAACGGCCTATCCGGATCGCTGGGCGATTGTGAGCTCGCACTACCTGATGGATTCCGGCGTACAGGGAAACTTCTCCGCGCTGGGACAAGCGGTGTACGACAAGCTCAAGGACAACCCGAATTTCTTCCTCATGATCTGCAGCCATATTGCGGGTGAAGGCCGCCGCACCGACACCTACCAGGGACACACGGTGCATACCGTAATGGCGGACTACCAGTCGCGCCAGAACGGTGGCAACGGCATGCTGCGCATCATGACCTTCTATCCGGCCGAAAGCGTGCTGCGGGTGAAGACGTACTCGCCCTGGACCGATCAGTACGAAACCGATTCCGACTCCTCGAGCCAGTTCACGCTTCCCGTGGCACTTTCCGGTACGCCGGGCTGGCAGCTGATCGGCACCACGAAGGTGGCGTCGGGTGAGCACGCGTCGACGGTGTGGGCGGCGCGCACCGCGTTTACCGACTACGAGTGGTATGTGAGTCTCGATGACGGTCACAAGAATGTGGCCGGGCCGGTGTGGTCGATGACGACCGGCAGCGCGGCGCCTGTGATTGCCCTCATCAGTCCCAACGGCGGTGAGTCATACGCTACCGGCGCCAATATCGACATCAAGTGGAACGCAACTGATGATGTCGGCGTGACGGCGGTCGACATCCTGCTTTCCCGCAATGGTGTGGGCGGTCCCTACACGCCCATTGTGCTCGGCAGGCCCAACAACAACATGTTTACCTGGAATGCCCTGGCACCGGGCAGCAGCAATACATTCGTCAAGGTGGTCGCACACGATGCCAACGGCAACACGGCGTCCGATACCGGGGACCTCGCGTTCGAGATTCAGACACCGTCCGGCGTGGACGGTCGTGTCCCCAACGTGTTTGCCCTGGGAATTCTCGCCGAGAATCCCTTCAGCTACTCGAGTGTCATCGGTGTGTCGATGGCGCACGCAGCACACGTGAAGGTGACCGTGTATGACGTTGCCGGCCGGCGCGTGGCGGATCTGGTGGATGAATCCATGGCGGCCGGACAACACACGTTACGCTGGAATGGCGAGAGCCGGAACGGACGCGTTGCCTCCGGCGTCTATTTTGTGCGTATGGAGACGGCGGGACAACGCTTCATCAAGCGCATCGTGCTGGTCAGGTAAGATCCCAACGACACCGATTGGCACAACGAAACACCCGGCGCCCAAACGCCGGGTGTTTTTTATTGCTGTCGGTTTCTTCTCCGCCGACTGTTACCTTTGCGCACAGGAGGCCAGGCTTGAAACCGAAGGGCGTGATGCACGTCACCTATCGCGCGGCGCGACGGATCGCAATTGCGATCATCGGCACCACGGTGGTGCTTCTCGGTGTGGCCATGCTGGTTCTTCCCGGTCCCGGAATTCTCACCATTGTCCTGGGGCTGATGCTGCTCGGCGTGGAGTTCGCGTTCGCACGCCGATGGGTGAAACGCATCCAAAAAAAGACCGGTCAGGCTATCGGTCATGCCCGCAAGCGGGCGGGCCGTTCCGGGCCGCCGCCAACCCCGCCACAGACGCCGTAACCCATTGCCTGTAAACTGCTTAGACACGGATTTCCAGGAAGAAAAAGGTTTCCCAAGACGCGCGGAATCTCTATTATAGCGGGGCGTTGAGTTTTCTTTCACAACCTCGCATTTGACAACGTGAGACAACGGCCGCCGCGGACCAGAATCCGGGGCGTCCCCATGCGACAAACGGCGATTTTCAAGCGCCGCGACCGCTCCCCATGAGACGAGTTCGCGGCAAAGGATCAAGACATGTCGACAAACGAGAGGATCGTTCCCGTACCCATCGAATCGGAGATGCGAAATTCGTATCTCAACTACTCGATGAGCGTCATCATTTCGCGCGCGCTTCCCGATGTGCGCGACGGTTTGAAGCCCGTGCATCGACGCGTGCTCACCGCGATGAACGATCTTTCGCTCGCGCACACACGTCCCTATCGAAAGTCCGCGAAAGTCACCGGCGACGTCACCGGTAACTATCACCCGCACGGCACGACAGCCGTGTACGACACCATCGTGCGCATGGCGCAGGATTTTGCGCTGCGCTATCCGCTCGTCGACGGGCAGGGCAACTTCGGTTCTGTCGACGGCGATCCCGCGGCGGCCGAGCGGTACACGGAAGTGCGCATGACCGCGTTCGCGGAAGAAATGCTCGCCGATCTCGAAAAGGAAACGGTCGACTACGGACCCAACTACGACGAGTCGCGCACCATGCCGATGGTGCTGCCCGCGAAGGTTCCCAACCTGCTCGTGAACGGCGCGGCCGGCATCGCCGTGGGCATGGCCACCAACATTCCGCCACACAACATGCGCGAGATTTGCGACGCCGCCATCGCGGTGCTCGACAATTCCGATATCGCCGACGAAGAATTGCTCAAGATCGTGAAGGGCCCCGATTTCCCCACCGCCGGGATCGTGCTGGGACGGCTGGGTATTCGCGAGGCCTACACGACCGGGCGCGGGCGCGTGATCGTGCGCGCGCGCACCCATGTCGAGGAAATGAAGGGTGACCGCGAAGCCATCATCATCGACGAACTGCCGTACCAGGTGAACAAGGCGTCGCTCATCGAGCGCATCGCCGAGCTGGTGAAAGACGAAGTCATCACCGACATCGCTGACATCCGCGACGAATCCAGCCGCGAGGGCATGCGTGTTGTCATCATCCTCAAGCGCGATGCCGACGCCCGCGTGGTGGAGAACCAGCTCTTCAAACACACGCAGATGCAGATCACCTTCGGCATCATCATGCTGGCGCTGGTCAACAATCGCCCTGAAGTGCTTTCGCTGCACGAGATGCTGCAGCACTGGCTGAACCACCGCGAGTCGGTGGTGGTGCGCCGCACCAAGTTCGACCTGCGCAAGGCGGAGGAGCGCGCGCACATCCTGGAAGGACTGCGCATCGCGCTCGATCATATCGACGAGATCGTGACGCTGATCCGCGGCTCCAAGGACGTCGAGACCGCGCGCAACGGCCTCATGACCAAATTCAAGCTCAGCGAGATTCAGGCCAGCGCCATCCTGGAAATGCGACTGCAGCGCCTGACGGGTCTCGAGCGCCAGAAAGTCGAAGACGAGTACCAGGAGCTTCTGAAGCTCATCGCCGAGCTCAAGGCCATCCTGGCCGATCGCAGCCGCGTGCTCGGCGTGATTCGCACCGAGATCGCGGAGATTCGCGAGGCCTACGGCGACGAGCGCAAGACCGAGATCGTCGACGCCGGCCCGGCCGACTTCAACGTGGAAGACCTGATTGCCGAAGAAGACATGGTGATCACCATCAGCCACGCGGGCTACATCAAGCGTATCGCGCTCGACGCGTACCGCCAGCAGAAACGCGGCGGACGCGGCGTCACCGGCATCAAGATGCGCGACGAAGACTTCGTAGAGCACATCTTCATCGCCTCGACGCACAGCTACATCCTGTTCTTCACCGACCTCGGCCGCTGCCACTGGGTCAAGGTGCACGAGATTCCGGAAGCCGGCCGCGCGGCGCGCGGCAAGGCGATCGTGAACCTGCTTGGCCTGCAGGAGGGCGAACGTGTTTCGGGGCGTCTCAAGGTGGCCGAATTCCGCGAGGACCAGTACCTCGTACTCGCCACCAAGCGCGGCGTGATCAAGAAGACGGTCCTTTCCGACTACGGGCGTCCGCGCCGGGGCGGCATCATCGCGGTCAATCTCCGCGACGGCGATTCGCTGATCGCGGCCGCCATCACCAACGGTGATCAGGAAATCGTGCTGGCCAAGAAGAACGGACGGTCGATTCGCTTCCATGAAAAGACCGTGCGTCCGATGGGCCGCTCGGCCACGGGCGTCAAGGGCACCACGCTGGTGGGCGACGACGAAGTGGTCGGAATGGTCGTGGTCGGCGCCGGCGCGTCGCTCCTGACCGTGACCGAAAACGGCTACGGCAAGCGCTCGCCGCTGGAGGAATATCCGGTCAAGGGCCGCGGCGGCATCGGCGTCATCAACATCAAGACGACCGATCGCAACGGCAAGGTGGTCACCATCCAGGAAGTGAAGGATAACGACCAGATGATGATCATCACCAAGAACGGGATTGTGATCCGGTGCCCGATCAGCGGCATCAACGTGATCGGTCGCAACACGCAGGGCGTGCGCCTCATCAATCTCGAGGACAGCGACCGCGTGGTGGACGTGGCACACCTCGCTGTCGAAGACGAAGACGAGGCTTAGAACAAGTTGCGTTTGAAAATGGAGAAGATCTCCGAGTTTACGGTCCGGCGCCTCTCGAACTACTACCGGATCCTGCTCGATCTCGAGAAACAGGGCACGGCGACGGTGTCTTCACACCGGCTTGCCCAGCTGGGTGGCATTACCAGCGCCCAGGTGCGCAAGGACCTCTCCTATTTCGGGAACTTCGGAACGCGCGGGCTCGGTTACAGCGTGAGCGAGCTCAAGGCGCAGATCGTTCAGATTCTGGGCCTGGATCACAAGTGGAACATGGCGCTCTTCGGAGCCGGTTCGCTGGGCCACGCGCTCTTCTTTCACCAGGGCTTCCGCGACGACGGCTTCTATTTCAAACATGTGTTCGACGTCGACGGGAACAAGGTGGGACAGAAGTGGTATGACGTGGTGATCACGCACCAGAGCAAGGCCGAGGAAACGTTGCGGCGCGAGCCGGTGCAGATTGCAGTGGTCGCCACGCCGCCCGATGCGGCCTCCGACGTGGTGGCTCTGCTCGTGCGGGCGGGCATCAAGGGCATTCTCAACTTTGCACCGACGCAGCTCACGGTTCCCGACGGCATCTGGCTTCGCAACGTCAATCTGGCCGTGGCGCTGGAGAGCCTGAGCTTCTATCTCTCGATGTAACCAGATGAAAACCCGGCTGCTCGCGCGCACTGCTCTGCTTTTGGTTTCCGGCCTTGCTGTCGTCATGCCGGCCGCGACCGCTGCCGCTGCACCCCCCACGTCCATCTCCCCCGGCCGCGTGATGTTTTCCGTGACCAACGGTTCGCAGTGGAAGTTCGGCGTTCGCGGCGAGCGTGATCTTCTCGATCATGGCGGAATTCTCGTTTATTCGAGCCGGCCGGGGAACCCGCTCTTGGACGAGCGCGAGCGCGCAACCAAAGGAGACATGTCACTCGTGCGCGGACCGCACGAGGGGCTGTACGAGGGCGCCAACAACGGCGCACGCTATCCATCGCCGGACCCCGATGACGATCATGATGGCCGCGTGAATGAAGATGTTCCCGACGGTATCGACAACGACCGCGACGGAAAAACCGACGAGGACTTTGCCGCTATTGGCGACGAGATGGCGGTGACAGTCGCAACCTCACGCGATGGCGCCATCACGCTGCGCCATGAAATGTACGGGTGGTCGCTTCCGAACATTGATGGCATGGTGGCATCGACGCTCGTAGTGACAAACTCGTCCGCGCGCGTCCTGTCACACGCCCGCATCGGCGTCGAACTTGATGCCGTCCCCGGACTCGAAATGGCCGTGGTTCCCTCCATCGAGGGGATGGGAAGTTCCACGGCGGACGCGGCCTTTGTGCAACGGTGCGTTGTCCTGGAAGGCGGTGACCACGGCCTCGCGGCACTGCTCTTCGTCCAGCGGTCTGCCGTTACTACCGGCCCGACGTCCGCTATCAACTGGGAGACGCGCGGGGATCGCAACCACGTAACGATAGTGTCACCCGATCTGGGCGATCTGGCTCCGGGAGCCAGCGCCACCATTTACCTCGCGCTGGTGGCGTTACCGGCCGACGACCTCAAGGCGGCACGTTCGATTCGAAACGCGCAGCGCACCGTGGTCGGCGACGGCAAAACACAGTTCATTCCGCCACCGGTTTCGCTCCTGACGCGGAACGATATGGACTCCAGTCCGCGCAGTGCGAGCCAGGGTGTTGTGCACGAAGGCGGCAAGGACATGTTCTGGAGCACCGCCGGAAAACTCCAGGAGTCCCTGCTCAAGGGTTCACCGAATCCCTTTCACGACTCGGTCAGCATCGATTATCAGATTCCGCACCGCATCGTCGATGACGAGGGTGTCGAGCACGTTCTCGACGGCGATCAACCGACCAGCGTCAAGATCTACAACGTCGCCGGACGGCTGGTGGCCACCCTCCTGGACGAGACCCAATCTCCGGGGAACTACCGCGTGGGGTGGACCGCCCGCGCGGAGGATGGCCAATCGATTGCCAGTGGCGTCTATTACGTCAAGCTCCAGATCGGCAAGCGCTCGGTCACGATGCGCATGGTCCAGCTCAAGTAGTCAGAAAATTCCTGCCTCGCGCTTTCGACCCGGCTCCCCGTTTGCTATAATCGCTGTGTGCGGCCATGGTGCCGCCCGGAGAAAGCCATCGAAGCCATCCGCATCCACAGCATCACGGCGCGTCACGAGGGGCGTCACTTCTAGTTGAAGCGCACCACCTTCGAATTCATCCGACGCGCGCGGGTCGAACGGGCCTATCTCGTTGGCGTGAGCCTCCCTGGCGGCTCCGTCGCATCCGCCCACGAACATCTCGAGGAGCTGGCCCAGCTGGCGGCCACCGCCGGCGCCGAAGTCGTCGGCCGCATGGTTCAGGGACGCAATCGCGTCGACATCACCACCTATATCGGCGAAGGCAAGGTCCAGGAGCTCAAGCAGCTCTGCGAAGAGTGGGCCGTCAATCTGGTCATCTTCGACGACGACCTCTCTCCGGGTCAGGGCAAGAATCTTGAGAAGCTGCTCAATGTTCGCGTGATCGACCGCAGCGAATTGATCCTCGACATCTTCGCCCGTCACGCCAAGACGCAGCAGGCCAAGTTCCAGGTCGAGCTCGCGCAACTGGAGTATTCGCTGCCGCGCCTGAAACGATTCTGGGAGCACCTCGAGCGTCAGGCCGGCGGTATCGGCGCGCGCGGCCCGGGCGAAACCCAGCTCGAAGTCGACCGCCGCAAGATTCATCAGCGCATTTCGTCGCTCAAGCGACAGCTCAAGAAAATCGACGCGCGCCGCGAGACGCTGCGACGCGCGCGTAACGGCCGTCACATCGCCGCGCTCATCGGCTATACCAACGCGGGCAAGTCCACCGTGATGAAAGAGCTGACCGGCGCCGACGTGCTCGTGCGCGATCAGCTCTTCGCCACCATCGATACCACCACGCGCAAGATGAATGGCAACGGTCATCCCAATGGCAACGGCAATGGCAACGGGCACCACGACGTGCTCTTGATCGACACGGTGGGATTCATTCGCAAACTGCCCGATCACCTGAAGACGAGTTTCAAGGCCACACTGGGCGACACCGCGCAGGCCGAGCTCTACCTGCACGTGGTCGACATCTCGCATCCGCTGTGGGAAGAGCAGCGCGATATCGCCGACATGACGGTGCGTTCGATCGAGAACCCCGGAGTCGAGACGGTCTATGTATTCAACAAGATCGATCGGGTTTCACCCGACATCCTGGAGGGATTGAAGCAGCGCTTCCCGGATGCCGTTTTCATCTCGGCGGTCGATGGCATCGGCATTGGCACTCTGCGCGAGCGCATCGAGTCATTCTTCTACGGGAAGAATGTGGACGTCGAAGTCGTTCTCAACGCCGGCGACGGCAAGAATATTTCCGTGGCGCGTGGCTTGTTGCGTGACACCATCAACCGCTATGAGCGCGACCTGTGCGTGCTGCGCGGCACCATCGAGAGCCGGCTGATGGGGCGCCTCGAGGCCATTCCGGGAGTGCGCGTTCGCTACCTGATGTAAGCGTGGCGCGGGCGCTCCCCCTTCTATTCCATTTCCAAGCATCGCCCCCGTGGGCTAACGTTGCGCCATGTCGTCGGCTTCGCGCACCACGCCTGTCCTCGCCGCCCTGCTGTGTGCAGCGCTGGCGCTGCGCGCGACTTTTGTTGCCGTTTCATCTCCCGTCGATGATGCCTACATCACGTTCCGCTACGCCGCGAACCTCGCGGACGGGAACGGCTTCGCGTACAACCGCGGCGAGCACGTGCTCGGCACCACCACACCCCTATTCACCCTCGTGATCGCGCCGTTCGCGGCAGCCGGACTTCCTCCTGACCGCGTCGGCCTGGTTCTGGCGATCCTGTTCGATCTCGGTGTGTGCGCGTTGCTGTTTGTGGTTTTGCGACGCGAGTTGGGTGACGCCGCAGGGCTGGCGGCGGCCGCGCTGTATGGGCTCTCTTACGCCGCCGCTGCGGCTTGCGGCTACGGCATGGAGACACAGCTGTTCATGCTGCTTGTCCTGGCAGCCATCGCACTCGTGGTTCAAAAGCGCGGGGTGGCGGCGGCCTTTGTCACTGCTCTCGCAGTAACAGCCAGACCCGAAGGCTTCCTGCTGGCAACCTTGATCGCTGCCGCGATGATCGTGAATACGGATCGCCGCCGGCAGTTCCCGCGCGCGCTCGCGGTGTTCGTGGCAACGGCGGGTGCGTGGTGGCTGTTTGCGTGGATATACTTCGGCTCGCCCATTCCAAATTCGGTGCGCGCCAAACTGATGCAAACCGGAATCAGTCCCGCGCAGTGGATGGACTTCTTCGTCACACGCAATCCCGTCGTCATGCTGCTGTGGGTGCTGGCCGCCCTGGGCGCGTTTCTGGGAGTGCGAAGGCGGCACCTGGGAATCATCCTGCTCACGGTGTGGCTGATGCTCTATGCGCTGTTCTTCCTGATCGTGCGCCCGCCGTTCCTTGGTGGTTGGTATTTTCCGCCGCTGGTGATGCCGCTGGTTGCGCTCGCCTCGGTCGCACTCATGCAGGCAGGCACGCAGGTGCTACGCACGCCGGCGCGGGCGCTCGCCGCCACACTCGTGTTCGCGGTGGCGCTCACGGTCGCCGTATTGCCGAAGAGTCTCGCTTCCAATCGGTGGAATCGAAAAGTGGCGGCCACCGTGTTTGTGCCGCTCGCCGAATGGGTCCGCGACAACACGCCGCCCGACGCAGTGGTGCACGCGTCCGATATCGGCTATCTGGGATACTTTTCCGGGCACCGCATACTTGATGCGGCCGCGCTGGTGACGCCGGATGTCGGGCGTTACTACGAAGCAAACAGGCGTCAGCCAGATTGGGATATTGCGTTCGTCATGGAGCGCCGCCCCGATGTCGTGGTGCTGCCCATTCGGAACAACATCTACGAACGCTTCAGCAAAGGCGCATTCGCGCAGAGTTACCAGCCCGCGGCACGCTTTCAGGTGGAAGGCGAAACGGACCTGAATCCACCCGCCGGGACCGCAGACCGATACAAAGCCGACGCGCGCTTCATGGCCGACTACATCGTCTACACCCGCGCGCGCTAGCGCGGCGTTATTTCCTGACCGACGTGCGCGCCAGAATCCAATCCGAGATCGCCTTGAGAGCCACCGGGGACATGGTCTCCTCGATGGTCGCGTATTCCATCGGTGAGCCGGTCTTGGCGGTCTGGAACAGGTGATTCAGTCCGGGCAACTCCTGCACCGTGAAGTCTTTGTTGCCGCCCGCTGCGAGGGCCCTCTTGATCGCCGGCAGATTCTCCTTCGCACTTACCTGGAGGTCGAGCGCGCCGTTGATGGCGAGCACGGGCTGCTTCACTTTGCGCAGGGTTTCCTCGGGCCTGAGTGTGAGCAGGTAACGGAACCACGGATTCATGACCAAATCTTCGATGCCCTTTGCCTCGCGGGCAGCCGTCGGGCTGAGTGCGCCGAGCTGTGCTGCCAGTGAATCCGTGACTGCATCCGCCTGCTTCTGCATGAGCGTCGCATCGGTCGTAGTCGTGACGATACGGCACAAACGCCGCGTCGCTGCGGCAATTTGCTGCACAGTCGCATCGGGTGTCCCGTTCGCACGCGCGAGATCGGACATTTGACGCACGATCAGATCGTCTGCATGCACACCGACACCCGCCATCATCACAATGAAAGCGACGTCCTGTGATCGCGACGCCGCGATGGGCGCAATGATCCCACCTTCGCTATGGCCCACCATGCCGATTTTCTTCGCGTCGATTTCCTTGCGCGGCTTGAGAAACGCCACCGCAGCCAGCGCATCCTGAACGAAATCTTCCGTGGTTGCGGTGGTGGCGTTGCCTGTCGATTTGCCGAAGCCGCGGTCGTCAAGACGCAGCACGGCGATGCCCTGGCGGGTGAGATAGTCGGAGAGCACGAGAAACGGCTTGTGGCCCAACAGTTCCTCGTTGCGATCCTGGGCACCCGAGCCCGTGATCAGCAACACCACGGGGAATGGCCCGCTGTTGTTTGGCGTCGTCAACGTTCCCGCCAGGGTGATTCCTCCCGGCCCGGGCACTGTCACATCCTCGGAGCGATACGGAAATGGCGGCTTGGGTTCCTGCGGGCGCTTGGGTCCGGGGATCGATGCGGCGTCGCCGCGCGTAAGGTCGAGCGGAAGCGTATTGCCGTTCTGCGACCAGGTTCCCTTGATGGTGTCACCGTTCAACGTGCCGTCATAGGAGCCGTTGATAGCTTTGAGCTCGAGATGAAGCTTGTTGTCGTCGACGGTGACGGCGCTGAACGGAATCTTGCCTCCGCCCTGGTCGAGGCTGACCATGTTGCCGTTCCATACACCGCCATTGTTCACCAGGTGCACGGCAAGTCGCAGCTTCATGCCGGCATCGAGCGTTCCCGCCCAATCTCCCGCCAACGGGTGCGGAGTCACCGGGGCAGACGGAGCAGACGCGCCGGGTGCAGCGCCACTGCGCGCGAACGTGAGCGCCATGCGCTGTCCCTGGGTGAATATGCCTTCGATGCTGTTGCCATCCTTGCTGAGTGTTCCCGAGTATTCCAGGTTGTACTTGTCGAGCGCGAAGTAGAGCGTCACGCCGGCAACCTTTACCTCGTCGCACGGGTCGGCGCCGGGGCCCTGGTCCGGGCTCTCCAGGGTGGCGGCCCATTTTCCGCCGTCGTGCACCAGATGCATCACGACGCGCAGTCCCACACCTTCCAGCGTGCCCTCCCAATCTCCGACGAAGGATTCCGAGGTGGCCGCGGGAAAGGCGGCAGTAGCTGCAACCAGCACCAGAACACAGGCAAACAGGCATGTGCGCATCGAGCGCTCCTATCGGTGAGGAAGGGTCTCGGTGGTCGCGGTTCTGCGCGTGTAATACTCGTAGAACTGCGCTTTCACGCTGTCGAGCAACGGTGAGTTGGCCTTCTGTTCATAGTTGTAGTCCAGCTGCCGCAGCACGAAGTACGACAAAGACACGAACGCCAACGGAATCAAGAAAGGCAGGCGGCGGCGCCACGGGCGTTGGTACAGCAGGCGCGCGGCCAGTACGGTGCCGGTGGCGACAATCATCTGGAAACTGACCGACACCAGGTAGAGAAAGCGGATGTCGAGCCAGTCCTTCGGAAAGCGGTAGAAACAGAACGGCGCCACCACAATATATGTCCACGCGATGAAAAAGCGGATTACGCGGTTTCCGAAAACGAAACCAAATAGCGAGTACGACACAATACACAGGAGAATGACGACGCGAATCGCGGTCGCGAATTCATAGATGAACTTCACCACCGGCCCTGCCTCGCTCACCAGCGTCGACGAGTGGATCGGGAACACCATGCGCACAAGGTACGCCGCGAGGTTGCGCCCCAGCGATATCAGGCTGAAGTCGATGTCGTCCGCGCCCGGGATCTCGCCCTGGGCAACGAGCTTCACGGCCAGCACCAGGAGGGCAATGGCGGCAAACATGGTGAAGTTCCTGTCGAACACGCGCCGACCGGTTTCTTCGCGATAGAACAGATTGAAGGCCAGCATGAGGCCGAGAAGCGAAAACGACGTCGTTTTGGACAACATGCTGAGCGTGAAGAAAACGAGGCACAGGATGAAGTTCTTTCTCCACAGAGCACCGCGCTCTTCGAGCTCGTTCTTGATGTAGTAGATCATCGTGGTCAGCGTCAGCGTGGTAATGATGAGGTCGCTGATGCCGCTCACGGTCATCACAGACTTGCCAAAGTTCCCCACTGCGAATTCGAACAACAACCCCGAGAGCACGGCAATGGTCCGGTCCTTGAGCATGGTGCGAATCAGCAGGTACACCAGGAAGGCGTTGATCGAGTGCACGAAGATGTTGAAGAGGTAATAGGCGCGCGCGTCGACCTGGAAGGCCTTGAACTCGAGAAAGAAGATCAGGTTGGGGATGGGCTGAAAGGTCTGGTGCAGGCGCGTGGAGAAGATCTCGTGCCAGTGCTCGCCGATGCGCAGCGCCTGCAGCAGGTAGTTCCAGTCGTCGCCATGCCAGAAGGAGTTGTCGAACGCCAGCGAGAAGAAGGTGAACCCGATTAGGTTCAAGAAGAGGAAAAAGGCAAACTCCCGGGTGCGCGTGGAGGCGCGGCGTCGGGCATTTTGGGCCGGGGCTGAGCTCGGCATCGCTGGCTTGGAAGTCGGCATGAGATCGGGAAGCCGGGGTAGCGGGGATGATAACCGGGCGGCGCTAACTCCGTCCAGCGATTTGGCCTCCAGTGGTAGCCAGGGTTGGAATACTGCTTGCTGGATTTTTTGACCCGGTGCTATAAAGCGACTCACTTCGCCCCCGGCGCGCGTTTTCATGGTGCAGGCGCGGGCCGCGGCGAGCAAAACGAGAAACATCCGACCTCGCGCGCAGCAATGTGCACGACGTCTACATCTGGAGGCCGCGTGAGCCAGCTCCGCTTCGGTGCCGCCGACTTCATCTCGACCCGCCCGCTGCTTGCGGGCCTCACGAAAAACGGCTCATCTTTACGGTTCGAATCCCCGGCGGCGCTGGTGGACTCGCTGATACGCGGCCGTTATGACGCGGCCCTGGTGCCGGCCATCGAGTACCTGCGGGGTACGGGGCGCTACCTGGTCAGCGGACCCGCCCTCGTGGGCCGGACTGCTCCCGGCGGCATCGTCCTCATCTCGCAGAAGCCGCTGGAGGAGATCCAGCGCGTGGCGGTGGGCGAATTCTGCCGGACCCCGGTGGCCGTGCTTCGCATCGTGCTGGGCGAGACGCACCGGGTTTACCCCGATCTGTTGGTGGAGAAGCGCATCGGCGAGGACGACTGGCGCGACCGCTACGATGCGGCGCTGCTGACCGCCGACGCCGCCCTGCGCGAGGTCGCCTCGCCCCCCTTCCAGGGCCTCACGCGCTACAACGTCACGGAAATGTGGCGCACGCTCACCAAGGCACCGCTGGTGCAGGCGGTCTGGGTTCACAACGAAAAATCCCAGGGCGAGCAGATTGCGCGCGCGTTGGTTGAATCGCGACGTGCGGGACTCGACAATCTTCCCGCACTGTGCGAAGAACTCGCTGGCACGACAGGCCTCGACGCAATGATGATCCACGACCACCTGTCCCGAAGCTGGTCGTACGATCTGGGCGAACGCGAAATGGAAGGCCTGCGTGCGCTGAACGACTACGCCTGCCGCTACGACCTGATCCGCGAGAGCCGCATGGCCGTCGCCGCCGCACGGGCGTAGCTCCCCTTTCATCTTCGCTCTCGAACGCGCGCGGTCTTTCGCTTGCTCAGACCGTGTTCGCGCGCGGGTATCGGAATATGGTTTCGCGCGCTGCGCA
>CAZULB010000050.1:0-2722 GCA_964621155.1 uncultured bacterium
GGTGACAGAAGGCCATCCGGACAAGCTGGCGGACCAGATCTCGGACGGCGTGCTCGACGCGATTCTGGCCGACGATCCCTACGCGCGCGTGGCGTGCGAGACCCTCGTCAACACCGGATTGGTCGTCGTCTCCGGCGAGATATCGACGGACACCTACGTCGATATCCAGGACGTCGTACGCCAAACGATTCGGGAGGTCGGCTACGTCGATGCCGACCTCGGATTCAGCGCCGACTCCTGCGCGGTCCTCAACGCGATCGACAAGCAGTCGCCGGATATCGCGCAGGGCGTCGACGCTGCGATCGAGGCGCGTACCCGGCCGGGCCATGATGACGAGCTCGATATCGCCGGCGCAGGGGATCAGGGCATGATGTTCGGCTACGCCACGCGCGATACGCCGGAGCTCATGCCGTTGCCGATCGCGTTGGCGCACCGGCTCGCGCAGCGACTCGCCGCGGTGCGCAAGTCGGGCGCGATCCCGTACCTGCGCCCAGACGGAAAGACGCAGGTCTCCGTGCGCTACCGGGACGGCCGGCCCGTCGCGGTCGAGAAGCTGCTCATCTCGACCCAGCACATCGAGGGAGCGGAGTCATTGATCCCGGACGATCTCTGGGAGCAGGTGGTGCTCCCAACCGTGCCGGACGAGCTGTACGACGGTGCCGCCCTCCGCAAGCGCTTTCTCGTCAACCCCACCGGCCGGTTCGTCATAGGAGGGCCGGTCGGCGACTGCGGGCTCACCGGCCGCAAGATCATCGTCGACACCTACGGCGGCATGGGCCGCCACGGCGGCGGTGCTTTCTCGGGCAAGGATCCCAGCAAGGTGGACCGCAGCGCGTGCTATGCGGCGCGTCACATCGCCAAGAACCTGGTCGCGTCCGGCCTCGCTGACGAGTGCGAGATCCAGGTCGCGTATGCCATCGGCGAGGCGCAGCCGGTTTCGATCAACGTCGACAGCTTCGGCACGGGCAAGATGGCCGACGACAAACTCACCCGGATCGTGCGCGACGTGTTCGACATGACGCCGAAGGGGATCATCGAGCGCCTCAAGCTGCGCCGCGGCATCTACCGCAAGACGGCGGCCTACGGACACTTCGGCCGTGAAGACAAGGATTTCACCTGGGAGATGACGGATTTTGCGGAAGAGCTCAAGCGTCGCGCCAGCGCCGGCGCGGCAGCCGTAAAGTAGAAGTCCACGCGGAGGCTTGCCGACGCGGGGTATTCCAACATTAAGTAGTCGCGAAGCGTCCTCGCGGAGGCTTGCCGACGCAGGGTATTCCAATATTAACCAGTCGCGAAGCGAGAAAGGATCAAGAGACCTGAATGAAGCATGACATCAAGGACATCGGGCTCGCGCCCGCCGGCAAGGACCGCATCGAATGGGCCGACGACCGCATGCCCGTGTTGCGCAGCATCCGCGACCGTTTCACCAAGGAGAAGCCGCTCTCCGGTGTGCGCATTGCAGCCTGCCTGCACGTCACCACCGAGACGGCGAACCTGATGCGGACGCTCAAGGCCGGCGGTGCGGAAGCTTCGCTGTGCGCGTCCAACCCGCTCTCCACGCAGGATGACGTGGCCGCGAGCCTGGTGGCCGACTTCGGCATTCCGGTGTTTGCAATTCACGGCGAAGACAACGACACGTACTACAAGCACGTGAACCAGTCGCTCGACTTGAAGCCGCAGATCACCATGGACGACGGCGCCGACCTCGTGTCCACGCTGCACTCGACGCGCGACGACGCGCTCAAGCACGTGTTCGGCGGCACCGAGGAAACCACCACCGGTGTCATCCGCCTGCGCGCCATGCAGAAAGACGGCGTGCTCAAGTTCCCGATCATCGCGGTGAACGATGCCATGACGAAGCACTTCTTCGACAACCGCTACGGCACCGGCCAGAGCACCATCGACGGTGTGCTGCGCGCCACCAACATCCTGCTCTCCGGCTCCAATGTGGTCGTGCTCGGCTACGGCTGGTGCGGCCGCGGTGTGGCCCACCGCGCGCGCGGCATGGGTGCCAACGTGATCATCACCGAGATCGATCCGGTCAAGGCCATCGAGGCCGTGATGGACGGCTTCCGCGTGATGACGGGACACGAAGCCGCCGAAATCGGCGACGTGTTCATCACGCTGACCGGCAACATCGCAGTCATCCGTCGCGAGCACTTCGAGAAGATGAAAGACGGCGCCATCGTGTGCAATTCGGGTCACTTCAACGTCGAGATCGAACTCGAGGAGCTCGAGAAGATGGCGACGAAGAAGAAGCGCGTGCGCAAGGATGTCGACCAGTACACGCTCAAGAACGGCCGTCGCATCAACATTCTGGGTGAGGGCCGTCTCATCAACCTCGCGGCGGCGGAAGGCCACCCCGCGTCGGTGATGGACATGAGCTTCGCCAACCAGGCGCTCTCGGCCGAGTACATGGTGAAGCAGCACGGCTCGCTCAAGAAGGAAGTGTTCCCGGTGCCGGAGCGCATCGACAAGGAGATCGCCCGCCTGAAGCTGGTGTCGATGGGTTACGACATCGACATTCTCACCGACCAGCAGGTGAAGTACCTGGCCAGCTGGGAGCACGGAACGTAGAGAAACGCGACAACGCGTACGAAAAGGCGCCCGCCGTTCATTCGGTGGCGCCTTTTTTGTGTCTGGTGACGCAAGGGTGACGTGGGAGTAGAATCCGGGAGTGACGCTTCGTCCCCTGATGCTCTTCGACGCCGACTGCGGCTTC
>CAZULB010000050.1:2732-20011 GCA_964621155.1 uncultured bacterium
AGCACGGAACGTAGACACGCGATAGCGTGTCGTTCTACAAAACGCCGCCGGGGGTTCCCGGCGGCGTTTTTTTGTGTCTCGTGGGCCCAACCGCCTCCGCGTTAGTATCCCGAGACCATGGATCGTCCGCTTCTTCTCTTCGACGATGACTGCGGTTTCTGCCGGCGTTGGATTGCGCGCTGGCAGCAAATCACGGGCGATCGCGTCGCCTACGAATCCTTCCAGTCCGCGGCCGATCGGTTTCCGGACATCCCGCGCGAAGAGTTCGCCCGCGCCATCCATCTGATTGAAACCGACGGGTCGCACGCGACCGGCGCCGGGGCGGTGTTCGGAGCGCTGGCGCACGGAGGAAAGCGCTGGCCGCTCCGGGCATATCAGCACATCCCCGGGGTGGCGCCGCTTTCCGAGGCGGCCTACCGCATGGTGGCGCGCAACCGCAACGCGGCGGGCAGACTCACGAACATGCTGTGGGGACGCCACGTTCTCCCGCCGGGCGAGACGCGCACGGTGGCGCTTTTTCTGCGCGCCATGGGACTTGTATTTGCGATCGCCATCATTTCGTTGTGGGTGCAGGTCACCAGTCTTGTCGGCGAGCACGGCATTCTTCCCGCGCAGGAATTCCTCGACGCGGTCGGCTCGCACTTTGGAGTCGAGCGCTTGTGGTTGCTGCCCACGGTATTCTGGGCGAACGCGAGCAATGTTGCGCTGCATGTGGTATGCGCCGTGGGTCTCGCCGGCTCGCTTGCCGTGCTGGCCGGACTGGTGCCCTCCGTCGGACTGTTGGTGGCGTGGGCCGCGTATCTCTCGCTGCTTGGCATCGGTCAGGACTTTCTCCGTTTCCAGTGGGACACGCTTCTGCTCGAAGCGGGGATGGTGGCGATCCTGCTGGCTCCCTGGCGCTGGCGTCTGCGCGATGCGCCGCCACCACCGCGCCCGGCCCTGTGGCTGGCGCGCTGGCTGATCTTTCGGTTGATGTTCACATCGGCGGTGGTGAAGCTCGCGAGCGGAGATCCCACGTGGCGCCATCTCACAGCACTCGACTTCCACTATTTCACCCAGCCGTTGCCGCCGTGGACGGCGTGGTACGCGCACCACGCGCCGGAGTGGTTTCACAGGCTTTCGGTGCTTGCGATGTATCTCGCGGAAGGAGTGGCGCCGTTTCTGATCTGGGGACCGCGGCGTATGCGCATGACGGGCGCGGCCATCATGTGCGCGCTGCAGGTGCTGATTCTCGCGACGGGGAACTACGGCTTCTTCAATCTGCTCACGATCGTGCTGTGCATTCCTTTGTTGGACGACGGCCTTTTTGTTCGTGGTGCAGAGGAAGAACCAGTCGCGTGCGGAGTGCGGGACACCGGCGCGATAGCGCCGAAACTGCAGCCATTGACGCCGCACGTTCGCTCGCGCACGAGTATTCCACGCACCGTGATCGTTTCGCTGATATTCCTGGCAACGCTCGTGCCTCTAGCGGGGGCGTTCAAGATCAACGCTCGCGCCGTCCCGCTGGTGGGCGCTCTCTCGCGCGCCTTCTCGCCGTTCTACGTCGCGAATCACTACGGCCTCTTCGCCGTCATGACGACGACGCGGCCCGAGATCATCGTGGAGGGAAGCCGCGATGGATTGGAATGGAAAGCATACGAATTCCGCTACAAGCCGGGTGATGTGATGCAACGGCCGCGCATGTGCACGCCGCACATGCCGCGCCTGGACTGGCAGATGTGGTTCGCGGCACTCGGGGATGTGCGACAGAATCGCTGGTTTCTGGTGCTGTGCTGGAGGTTGTTGGAGGGCTCACCCGATGTGCGACGTGCGCTGGCGTCCGATCCGTTCGGGGACACACCGCCGAAATACATCCGTGCCACTGTCTACATGTACGAGTTCACCACCGCCGACGAGCGGAAGGCGACACACGCGTGGTGGAAGCGAACGGAGCGCGGCGCGTACGTGCGAACATTGATGCTGCAGGACGGCGAGTTGGCGCCGGCTCCGGAGACGGTGCCGTAGGCGCGCTGTCGCGCGCTATTTCTCGCTGGGCTCCACGATGCGGAAGGTTCCCACGCGGTGCACGATCTACTGCCATTACTCATCCTTCATCGAGATCATGAAATCGTATAAGCCCGGCTTCAGGTTCTCGCTCTTGATGGCGATGTGGAGCGGCTCGCTTGCGTTGTAACCGGAACCCTTGAAGCTCGATGAAACCGCCACCTGCGGCCCGTTGAAGCGGTCGATGAACCGCTGCTTCTCGCCCGTGTGGGGCACGACGCGATACTGCACTTCGTAACTTGTGCGGCGATCCTCGTCGAGGCCCAGGTTGTATACCTCGAAATAGGCGCTGACCGGCGCGCCGACCGCGTAACGGCGGATCGGGTGCGGAATCACTTCGAGCGGCCCGCGCGTGAAAGGCGAGGTTTCGCGGGCCGGCTCGATGCGCTGGGCAAAGAGAATATCGCTGACGGCGAGCTGTTCGTCGAAGTTGTGGGTGGAGACATTGGTGCGATACGCCGACGCCCGGGTGGAATCGACGTCATTCACGCTGATGGCGACGCGATAGTAACTGCGCGGCAGAGTGAAGAAGATCTGCGACGGCATCAGCCGCACGGGACTGTCCGCCGATACCGGAATTCCGATTTCTCGACTTTGCGTGTCGATCACTTTGTAGTCCTTGTCCATCACCGTGGCCTTCGCGAGGTACGTGCGGCGCACCACATTGCGGTTGCTCACCGGCTGCACCAGAAGTTGGAGATTCACTTCCACGCGATTCAGGCCTTCACCGCCGCGGAACTGTTCCACGTCAAAATAGAACGGGCAGGATTTCTTCTCGAAGTTGAACGGATACGACGACGGCGTGTCTTCCAGCACGCCCTCGAAGTTGGCCGCGAGCTCGACGGCCCTGTCGCGGTGGAACACGTCGCTCGGGTTGCCGGGCACGTTGTGCAGCCATTCGGAGGAGTTCACCGCGCTGATGTCCTCGGTCTCCCCCGCAGTGCGCGGGCGCAGGTAGCGCTGCGGTGCAAGGCCGATCACGGCTTCCTGCAGCGGAGTGCGGCGCGTGGCGTCGGGATCCACTTCGGCATCACGATAAATGTCGAGATACTGGCGCGGGATCTGTTCCTGGATGGATTCATGCGTGTCGTAGATCAGGAATTCGGCGAGCTCGGGCGAAATGTCCTGCGCATCACCGAAGGGGGTGATGTCGTAGATGTAGTTGCCGTTCAGATTGAAGTCGCTGAAGCGCACCATCATCTGGTGGCGCCGGTAGAACCACAATTCTCCGGGCGGGTGCACCTTGCGGGACGTGACCTCGGAGTCGATCTTGCCGCGGTAATCGGGAAAGCCGTAGCGGATCAGGATCTCGCCGCGCTTGTCCCAGCCCGGGAACTCGGGGCGAGTAAAATCGGCGCGCGCGATGTCCGTGCGCAGATAGTGCTCGGTGCGCATCTCGTTCTCGGGAGTGGTGGGTGTGGGGTCCCGGGCCAGCCAGAAGCGGCTGATCCAGGCACTGCGCGCGTCGTCGTCTTTCAGCATGAAGAACTGACGAAGCTGATACGGGTTCATCAGATACTGCAGCGACGCGACTTCGCGCTGCAGCGGAATCCCGAGCCTCGCGAGGTCGGCGGGCTTGATCTCGTATTTGTCGGCGGCGTAGGAGGAAAGCGCAGGCATTGCAAGCAGTACGAGCGCCAGGCAAGAAGAACTGATGGTGCGACGAATCATCGATTGGCACGCCTCAGCATGACGAGTCCCACGATCAAAAATAGGATATTTCCCGCCTGCGCGGCGAAAAAAGGTGGCAGCACGCCGTTGTGGCCGAGGGTCTGCCCGACGCGAAGCACGGCGTAGTACATGAAGCTCACCACCAGCGTCAACCCGAAGCCCGTGGCGATGGATGGCTTTCGCTTTCCGGAGGCCAGCGCCACACCGATCAAAACGAAGATGGAGCCGGCGAAGGGGAAGCTGAATTTGAAGTACAGGTCGACCATGTACTTCTCGACGCTGCCCCCGCTGCGCTGGACCTTGCCGATGAAGCGGCGCAGCTCGAAGAAGTTCATGTTCTGCTCTTCGACTTCGTCGGCGGCAAAATCCTCGGGCTTTTCCTTCATCTCGGGTACCGTCAACGTATCGAAGGCAGCCACGTGTTCGGCACCGCTCTTGAAGGTGCGCACGTAACCGCCTGCAAACCGCCAACGGTTGTGGATCCACTGCGCGGACTTGGCATCGATGCGCCGCACTACCGCGTCGTTTTCGAACTGCTGTACCACCACGTCATAAAGCGTGAGCGAGCGCGTGTCAAAAGTCGAAGCGAGGTAGACGAAGCCGTGCTCGCCGAGGTAGCGGAAGTCGGTCTTCATGTCCGGTTTGGAGCGCACCCGTCCCTCGATGTCGTAGTGCATGACATCGTCCTTGCGGATGTTGGCTCGCGAAACGACATGGTCGTTGAAATAGATGGAGAAGAGAGCAATTACCAACGAGGTGGCGAAGATGGGGCGCGCCACGCGAGGGAGGCTGACGCCCGAGGCCAGGAGCGCGGTCAACTCGTTGCGGCGCGCCAGCACGCCCATCGAAAACACGGTGCCGAGGAGGAGCGAAACCGGGATGACGTACGTGAGAACAAAGGGAATGGAATAGAAATAGTAGCGTCCGATGTTGATCAGTTTGGCGTCATGGTCGATGAAGTTGTCGATTTCTTCGAAGACGTTGACGGTGATATAGATCACCACGAACGCCAGGACCGCGAACAGAAAGACGCGCAGGAAGCTCTTCAGGAGATATCTATCGTGGATTCGCGGCAGCATGTCGGCGGAATAGTCGTGCGCGCAAGAACGAGAACGATGGCCGCTCGAACAGCGCCTGTTCGCTGGCCGCCTTCTTCAGGAGCACCAGGGCCAGCGCGCTGAATCCGATATTGGGCGACCACATGGCCAGGAACGGCGTGGTGAAACCGCGGTCGGCCAGCTTCTCACCGCCGATCAGGCACACATAATAGACCAGGAAGAACAGAATGCTCAATCCAATCGCCATGTTCATGCCGGAGCGGCTCATCCGGATGGCGAGCGGCGAACCCACGAGCACAAACACGACGCACGCAAACGGAATCGAGTACTTCTTGTGGATTTCCACCTGGTAGCGCTGGATCTGCTTCTCGAATGAGTCGCGCTTGTTTACCTCGGTCTCGATGCGCTGCCGCGTCAGGTATTCGTCGCGCGCCGCCATGGGAACACCCGGAAATGCGTTCTGTCCGGGGCGCGGCACGAAGCGCGGCTGCTTGCCGTTGCCCGGTGCGCCGTTGGCGGCCTGATTGGCGGTGCGCCGCGCGTCGATCTGCTGCTCACTGCGGAGGCGCTCGGTGCGGTCCAGGAGCCCGAACGTTGCCTGCATGCGCTCGGTCGCTTCGCGCACCATCTCCTGGCGCGACATCACCATCTCGCTCTTGATCTCCTTGATCTTGTCTTTCATCATGCGCACGCTCATCTCGCGATCGCCGCGATAGTCGCGGTCGGTGTGCTGCAGTGACCGGTCGACGTCGCGAATGTTGAGCGAGTAGGTCTTGAAGGTCGTGCGCCGGTAGGTTTCGCGCTGTTTCTCCTCCGGAATTTCGTGGATCTGTCCGTCGCTCAGATCGACGCGCAGGATGTTCTGGCCTTCGATGAACTTGAGTTTTCCCGTCTTGGCCACGATGGTGGTGGGGAGGCCCTGCTCGTTGTGACGGAAGATCTGGACGTCCGAAATGTCTCCGGTGCGGTCGTTCTTGGACGCGAAGTAGATGGTGTAACCCTGCACATCATCGATGAAGTGATTTTCCCGCAGTTCGACGGTCGGCTGCTTGCGGTTGATGTCGATCAGGAGGTTCAGCAGCTTGTGATTCGACTCCGGCAGCACGTGGTTGTTGTAGTAGACAAGACCGATCGCCAGCACCACCGACGCCACGAATCCGGGAAAGATCATCCGATAGATGCTGAAGCCGCACGCACGCATGGCCGTGAGCTCATTTTCACCGGCCAGAGTGCCGTAAGTCATGAGCGTCGCAGGCAATACTGCCATTGGAATGATTAATGCAAACATGTGCCCCAAACTCAGCGTAAATGCTTGCAGCACAATGTGAAACTTCACTCCCTTCCCCAGGAACAGATCGATGTAGCGGAGAATGAAATCCATTATGAACACGAAGGTTATTACCGCCATCGAGAACAGGAAGGGGCCGATATAGTTTCGCAGGATGTAGCGCTCGAAGATCATCGCGGGCTTCGGGTTCCGGGAGGATGCCGGGTCAGACCAGGGTCATCATACTGATAATTGGTTGGCCTACAAGACGTTTTAATCGTTCGCGCCCCTGACTTCGCGTGCTCTGGTAAGTGCGCGTGGACCCATCGGATCGGGCAGCCGGGGGCGCTTATCCTTTGTCGCGAAGTGTCGCCGATCAGCGACACTTTTCCGTTTTTCTGTCCCGGAATCAGGACGGCTTGCGGCGCGCGCCTTCGAGGCCATTGCCCCACGAGAAGGTGATTGGAAACTTTCTTTGACCGATTGGTAACGACGTGCCGTTTCATTGTTTTACTCGCGTCCAGTCGAATAGTTGTCGGGTGCGCCGCGGCTGGGCTCGCGCCGCGCTTCCATTCCTCCTGACAGGCCTCTGCCTTGCCTTCACGTCGCGTCCCGCGCGCGCCGTGGACCAACCGTACTCGGGTTTCCGCATCGATCTGCGCCAGGTCTCCCATCTCTACGACACCGCCTATCGTGATCGCATCACGGATGTGATCGATGTCGATACCACGGCGACCATGGACTGGGAGCACATCAAGTTTGGTAATCAGCGCTATCAGATCAAAACCTTTCTCCCCACGGACTGGGCGACCACACGTGAGGTCGTAGACTACACGGTTATACCCGGATACCGCACCACGTTCACCGTTCCGCGCGCGGCTTTCTTTGAAAACACGCCCATGGACATCGGGGACCTGACGATCGAGCAGCCGCGCGACTACACGATTCCCGGACTGGGGGTCGAGATCCGTTCCATCGACCAGGTGGTGGACGAGATCCAGCGCGAGACGTTGTCCAAGGCCTGGAAGGATGTGGTGCGTCAGCGCGTGATGACGGAGCCCACGCCGGGCGAGACGGCGCAGGGCGGCATCAAGTTCAACGTGCCGCTGCCGATGCCGAAGAGTCTGGAGTCGATCTTCGGACCGGGCGAGAAGACAAGCATCACCATCCGCGGCCGCGAAGAAATCACCATCGCCGGTGAGACGACGGTGACCAAACCGTTCCTGGGCGTCGAAGGCCGGCAGAGCCAGTCGCTGTTTCCATCGCTCGACATGCAGCAGAAACTGGACGTGACTCTCACCGGCACCATCGGCGACAAAGTTTCGATCCAGGTGGATCATTCAAGCGAAGCCATCAGCGACAACGCCAACCGCGTGCGACTTGCGTACAACGGTTACGAAGACGAAATCATACAGCTAATCGAGCTGGGAAACACGAACCTGTCGCTGCCGGGCTCGCAGCTGGTCAGCGTATCCACGAGCGCACAGGGACTGTTCGGTGTGAAGATGCTGGCCAAGGCCGGCTCGACTGACTTCACGCTGATTGCATCCAAGCAGGAAGGCGAGACGTCGTCGGCGACGTTTGCTCCCGCGGGCGGAGGGTTGGGACAATCCGAGGAAAGCTTCATCCGTGACGTCGACTACATCAAGAACAAGTACTTCTATTTCGCGGACCCGCGCGCATTCATCGGGCCGCGCAAGGAGAACTCGCAAATCGAAGTTTATCGCGGTCTCCTGCCGCAGGAGATCGGACAGGGAAACAAGATTCCGCAGCCGGGCTGGGCAATCGTGGATGCCGGAGACGGGAAATCCATTGGCGCGGTGGCCGACAGCCTCAAAGCGGGCAAGCGCAAGCATCTGGACAATTCAAAGCAGCAGGATTTCGAGCTCCTGACGTTCGGCACCGACTACGACTTCATCATCGACGCCAAATCGAGCCAGACCATCGGCATCGAGCTGTTCGATCCGATTCCGGACAACGCGGGCAAAGCGCTGGCGGTCAGTTACATCAACGAGCTCAATGCCCCGGTCGGCGGCACATACCGCAGCTACGGCGTGGCCAATGCGGACACGCTGCTCCTCAAGATGCTGAAGGCTCCGGATCCGCAGCCAACCGGAGCACTCGAGCCGGTTTGGCGCCTGATGATCCGCAACATCTACAACCTCGGCCTCACCAATATCGACCAGAACTCGCTCAAGGTCGAGATCGAGGACAACCTCAACACCACGCGTCTCAATTCGAATACGCCCGAAGGATCCACGGTCAAGTATCTGAAGATCTTCGGCCTGGACAAGACGGATCGAACCGGAACGGGCAAGTCGGACGGACTGATCGACCTTACGTATGGGTTCGTGGATCTGGCCAACGGCCTGCTGCAGTTTCCGTCCATCGAAGCGTTCGCGCCGTCGCCGGATTCCGTCACGGCCTGGACAGATACGACTTTCGCGTTCACAGGCAAGTACGCCACGCAATATGACAAGTCGAAGAAGATCTACACCGACAAGCTCAACCCTCAGACGGAGCAGGAAGCACATCAGTACATTATCCATGTCACGGCGGTCAGCACATCGAAGACGTTTCAGATCAACGCCCTCAACATCGTGGAAGGTAGCGAGACGATCAAGATCGGGTCGGATATCCTGTCGCGTGGTACCGACTACGATATCGACTATGACACCGGCGAGGTGAATCTCAAGGAAGGGGCGCTGGCCAAGCTTACCCCCAATTCGCAGATCACGATCGACTATCAGTTCAAACCGCTCGGAGGCCTCGGTTCGAGCACGCTGGCCGGCGTCAGTTCGGTGTCGAAGATCGGCGACAACGCGCGCCTCGGTACGACGATGCTGTATGAGTCCAAGTCGACCAGCGAATCGCGTCCGCGCCTGGGCGAAGAGCCGACCCGCGCTATTGTGGCCGGCATCACCGGCTCGTATGAACACCAGTCGCGCCTCTTGACCGACCTTGCCAATCTGCTCCCTTACGTCGACACCGACGCACCCAGTACCGTCAACCTCGACGGTGAAGTGGCAGCGAGCTTTCCCAATCCGAATACGAAGCACGAAGCCTATATCGAGGACTTCGAGGGCACCGAGGACAGCGACCGGCTATCGCTGTCGCGCCGTGCCTGGTACCCGGCCAGCCTGCCCTTTGACGACAACGACATCATCAAGAATCCGGCCGATCAGCTCGGCTTCATCTGGTACAACATCGAGCCCAAGTACGGCATCCACCGCCGCGATTTGAATCCCGAGCTCGACACCAAGGAAAATACGCTGGTGCAGACGCTCGACCTCGATCTCGACGTGTCACCGGATGGCTCGACCCCGGCCGGTTATGCCGGCGTCATGCTTGGATTTTCCAACGGCGGCATCGACATTTCGCAGGGGCAGTTCCTCGAAATCTGGGTGAACGACTTCAAGCCCGATCCGTCGCAGCGCGGCGGCAAGCTGCACATCGATCTCGGCATCATCGACGAGAATTTTCACAACCCGGGGAGCACGAAGTTCGACGACGAGGACAAGAACCGCGATGGTTTCGCTGCGACCTTCGACGACACCGGTCTGGACGGTCTCTTCAACACCAACGGGTCGCCCAACGAGGGCGCCACATCGGGCAACCCCGACCCCAGTGGTGACGACATCAACTTGAACCGCGATGCAATTACCAAGCGCTTCGAGAAGGTGAACGGCACCGAGAACAACCTTCTCTACGACACCGAGGATCTCGATCGTAACGGTCAGATGACCACCGACAACGCCTACTTCAGTTACGAGATCGATCTGGCCGATTCGGCGGACATCGACATTCGCCGCCAGTATCCGGGGTACGACGGCTACGACAACGAGGCCGAGAGTCCCGTGGATCCGACCCTCAAGCAGCCGCACATCAACGATTCATGGCGACTGTATCGCGTGCGTCTTACCGACAACCGGATCGTGGCACGCAGCGGGCTCCAGCCGCGCTTCGACGAGATTCGTCACGCGCGTATCTGGTTCGACAACGCCAGCGCCGTGGTACGCACCCAGGACGGCGTGGGAAAGAATCGTCTGCAGCTCGCAGAAATCTCGATCCAGGGCAACCGCTGGGAAGTGGACGGCGTGCGCGACCTTTCCGAAAAGATCGATTCGACGGCGACGGCAGAGTTCGCGATCGGCGCGATCAGCACCAAGACCGACCCGGGCGTGTACAAGCCGCCGGTCACGCCCAACGAGAAGAACGAAGTGTCAGACAAGGAGTCATCGCTGGCTCTGCGCTACAAGGGGCTGGAAGAAGGTCAGCAGGTTCGCATCCTGAAGCGCTTCCTCGGCCAGGGCCAGGACATGACGCTGTACCGCGACCTCAACTTCTGGGTGCACACAAACGCCCTGCGCGACAGTGTCGAATATTATTTCCGCCTCGGCGCGAACGAGAACAACTACTACGAAATCGCGGTGCCTTTTACCGCGACGTACTACAACGAGACAGGCTGGGCGCGCGTTGTAGTACGCACGTCGGATATCACGGGACTCAAGTTCGGGCAGGGCACGAACGGCGTGGTTTATGGACGCGCCGTTGATTCGGCGGATCCGACGCGGAGCTATCCGATCCGGATGGTCGGCCTGCCGAGTCTGCAATCGATCCGTTTCCTGTATGCCGGCGTGCGGAATTTCGGCAACTCGACTCCGCAGGACGGCGAAATCTGGATGGACGACATCTTCAGCGGCGACGTGCAGCGCAACTTCGACCATGCGGAGCGCTTGAGCGCCAACGTGAGCCTGGGCGGCGGCGCGTTCAGTGTGGGCGGCAACTGGGCGCGCACCGGCGCCGATTACCGCGGCCTGCGCCAGAAACGAGGAAGCGGCGCGGACAACACCGTACTCAGCCTGAACGCGCGCACAGACATGCAGTATTTCCTTCCGCTGGGAGGCTTCTCGATTCCGCTGGCGGTGGGGTATGGAAAGAGCACGTCACTTCCGAAGTTTCCGCCCAACAGCGATACCGAGATCGTGGATCCGGCACTGCAGGACAGCCTGCGCACCCAGGCCGTGACGCGCAGCTTCAACACGTCGCTCTCGCGGCGCACCACGTCGAAGCGATTCCTCATGCGTTACACGTTTGACGCGCTGCGTCCGAGCTTCAGCTATGCCGACAATATTGTTACCAGCCCCGCGGCCCGCGACACGTCGAAAACGATTTCCGGGGCTTTGAGCTATCAGCTCAACTGGGCGGGAGACAAGACGCTGCCCATCTTCGGCCGGAATCGTTTTCGCTGGTGGCCAAACTCGTTCGACTTCTCCACCACGGCGACGCGAACAACGGGACAGAGCTACAGCTATCGCGATACGGCGTTCACCCGGGATCCGTATCGCTATTCAGCCACCGTCGTGAGTCAGGGCAGCGTTCGCTACAACCCGTTCCGCTCGCTGGAAACCAACTATGGCATGACACTCAATCGCGACGCGTCGATACCGCACGAGTGGTTGGGTGTCGACATCGGAACCGAAACCAGCCGCAGCAACAATGCCCGCGTCTCGTTCGTGCCGCCGCGCGGCTGGTACGGCATCAGCATCTTCGAGCCGAGCATTGAAGTGCAGTCGCGATACGCCGAGGACTCGAGTCCCAACGTGCGCCGTCCGGGGGACCCGGAAGGCACGCTCAACGCCAACGCCTCGCGCAACGACACCGGCCGCCTTCGTTTCGACTTCGCCCGCCACGCCGGGCGCGTCTTGAAATGGGCGGGCGTCAACGTCGACGAGCTGCAGGCCGATGGCCGGGGTCAGCAGCCACCACCGAGCGCTCCACCGGGGACTCCGCCGGATTCGGCACAGGCAGTGCCGGATACGACGGCGCACGTGGCGACGGCGAAGCCGCGGCCGGGTGCCGGTTCGCTGCTCAAGGGAATTGCGCGCATTTTTGTTACCGTGCGGCCGATCTCGGCCAACATCTCGCACACCATGAGCTCGACCTACCTGCGTATTCCGGACCGGCCGGACATCACGTACCGTCTGGGTATGGACTCCGACGCGGGTATCGACGAAGTCAGCAAGCCGGATACGAAGAAGCAGACACTCGGCTTCAACCTCGATAGTGGCGTGCAGCTCACACGCAGCCTCGATCTCCAGGGGCGCTACCGTCGCGACACCGGCGACACGGATTTTCGTTCCACGGGGCAGACGCGGACACTCGACGTGACGTGGCCGGATCTGCAGGCAAAGTGGGATGGCCTCGCGAATTTTCGCCCCATGCGTCCGATCCTGACCAGCGGCACGGTCAACGTGAACTACAAGAAGACGCATCACGAGGACGGACCGAAGGACCAGCCGCCGGTCAACCAGAACGAAACGCTCACATTGTCGCCCGCGCTCGACATGATGTGGAAGAATGAGCTGCAAACGACGCTGAGTGTGGCCTACACCAACAATCTGAACGAAACGCGCGGCTCCAAAGCCGAGACCAACAGCCGCGGCATCACGCTCGACATGAAGCGCAACTTCCGCGGTGGCGGCGGCATCGGTTTCTTCGGGAAGAAGATGAACTGGGACAACGACCTCGAAGCGACGTTTTCCATTGCCTATTCGAAGTCTGGCGGAGAACGCACGGGAGTCGACGGTTTCAGCCAGCCCATTCCGGCTTCGACCGCGTGGCACGTCTCGCCCACCGCGCGCTATGTTTTCTCGAAAAATATCAACGGTAGTGCGTTTATCGACTACAATCGCACCTACGCGGAGTCCACGGGACAGACTACCACTCAAGTGCGTCTGGGCGTCACGGCCGTCGTTACCTTCTAGCTGCATGCGCATTTCACGGCAATTCAGGTTCATGATCGTGGCCGCTCTGCTTGCGGGAGCGTGCTTGCAAGGCGGTGTCGCCTGCAATCAGGCGGAACCCCCCGTTTTCGCGGTGGACAGCGCCGTCGTGCACATTGACAGTCAGCTTGCCCTCGGTCCGCGCGTGTCGGGAAGCGCGGCGCGCGATTCGTGCGCGCGTTACATTGCGCGCACGCTAGAGCGCTACGGCGCCCAGGTGCGCGTGCAGCCGTTCGAGGTGAAGGACCCATACGGCGACCGCACGATCCACATGATGAACGTGATCGGAAGCTTCGGCGCGGGCGAGAAGCGCCGATTGATGCTTTGCTCGCACTACGACTCGCGGCCATGGGCGGATCAAGAGAAGGATTCGACGCTGTGGGCGACGCCGATTCTGGGGGCCGTTGACGGGGCGACGAGCACGGCGATTCTTCTGGAAGTGGCGCGGCTCGCGGGCTCTCACGCACCACAGAATATCGGACTCGACCTGGTCTTTTTTGACGGCGAAGACTACGGCAAAGAGCGCGACATCGATTATTACCTGCTCGGCTCCCGGCACTTCGCCGCCAACCTCGATGGTTATCGTCCGGTGGCCGCGGTGCTGCTCGACATGGTCGGCGGTGTGGGAACCACGGTGCGACGCGAGGGCACTTCGGACGAGCGCTCGCGTGCCCTGATGGACCACGTGTTCGCTCGCGCCCAGGCGCTGGATCTGCGCTACTTTCAATCCACACCGGGGATGCCGATGATCGACGACCACGTGCCGCTCCTGCAGGTGGGTATCGAGGCGATCGTCCTGTTTGGTTACGACTTTGCGGCGTGGCACACGTTGAAGGATGACGGGTCGGCGGTGGACAGGGCCCGGGTCGAAGAGGTGGGGATCCTGCTGCGCGATCTGGTTTACGATTTCAAGTACCCGAAGTAGAGCCGCGGGCAGTGCCGGCGGAAGTGAGCGCCGGCCCACGTGGCCACCCGCCAACCGCCATTTCGGACCGCCGCCCGGCTGACCGGGCGCCCTCCCGCCAGCCGGCTTGCGCCCACGGCCCGTTTGTGGTATCTATTTCCGAGCGTTGTGTGTGTTGAGGAAGTGGGTGGCAGGGCCGCCCTTTTTTGTTTTCCGGCCGGGAACTCCAGCGGCGCCTCTCTCAATGGTTCAAGAACGTGACTTGTCCGGGATCATCAATCCCGAGCTGGAGCTCCTGGGCTTCGAGTGCGTAAAGCTCGAAGTGGTGGGCAGTCAACGCAGCCCGGTGGTTCGTCTATATATCGACAAGCCGGGAGGAGTAACGGTGGGAGAATGCGCGAAAGTCAGCCGGGCCATCGGCCTGGTGCTGGAGCGCGAAGACCCCTTCCCGGGCCGGTACCTGCTCGAGGTTTCCTCTCCGGGCAGCAACCGTCCGCTGGTCACGGAAGAACACTACCAACGCTTTGCGGGCCAGCCGGTTCGCGTGGCGCTAGAGAGTGGTGAGGCGGGGAGAATCACATATACAGGCACGATACGCTCCTGTATAAATGGAGACCTCACCCTCCAGACGGACGACGGCGATGTGGTGGTGGCTTTGCGCGATGTGGTCCGCGCCAATCTTATCAACCAGGAATACAAGATCGACAAGAAGCGACAGAAGGATCGGCGCCCCCCGGCTTGGCGCAGAGGTGAAGAACAATAATGAGCATCCATTTCGCGGAAGCATTCAACCAGCTCATTCGTGAGCGGCGCCTGGATCGCGAGGTCCTCATGGACACGCTGACCCAGGGCTTTGCATCGGCCGTCCGTCGCAAGCACGGACCCAATGCCGAAGTGAAAATCGAGGACGACGGCCACGGCTCCATCGAGTTGTTCCTGGTCAAGCACGTGGTCGACGCCGTCGAAGACGAGAGCGTCCAGATTTCCGTCGAAGAGGCGCAGGACTACGCCGAGGGCGCCGAAGCGGGCGACGTTATTGAAATCAACGTCCCCTTTGAGGAGTTCGGCCGCAACGCCATCCAGATCACCAAGCAGATCCTCATGCAGAAGATCCGCGAATTCGAACGCGACCGCGTCTTCGAGGAATACAAGGACCGCACCGGCGAAATCGTTTCCGGTTCGGTGCAACAGATTGACCGCACCGGCATCCTGGTGAACCTCGGCAACGCCGAAGCGTTCATGCCCAAGAAGGACCAGATCCGCCGCGAGCGCTACCAGCAGGGTTCGTCGATTCGCGCGGTGGTCATGAAGGTCGACAAGGAAGCCAAGGGCCCGATGATCACGCTATCGCGCACGAGCCCGGAATTCCTGAAGGCGCTCTTCATCCAGGAAGTGCCCGAGATTTACGAAGGCATGATTGAGATCAAGAGCATCGCGCGCGAGGCGGGCGGGCGCTCGAAGATCGCGGTATACTCGCGTGACGACCGTGTTGACGCCGTCGGCGCCTGCGTGGGCATGAAGGGTTCGCGCGTGCAGGCCGTCGTCAACGAACTTTCGGGCGAACGCATCGACATCGTGCCCTGGAGCGACGACGTCTCGACGTTTATCTCGCGCGCGCTTTCGCCTGCCAAGATTTCGCAGGTTCGTCCCGACATCGAGTTGCACTCGGTGCTCGTCGTTGTCGACGAAGACCAGCTTTCCCTCGCCATCGGCAAGGAAGGCCAGAACGTGCGTCTTGCCTCGCGACTTGCCGGCTGGCAGATCGAGTTGGTGTCGAACCGCGAGCTCGAACAGCGCCAGCGCTTGCAGGAGCACCTGCTCATGCCGATCGAAGAAATGGTCGGCGTGTCCGACAAGATGGCGGAGAAGCTGCGCGAAGCCGGCATCAACACCGTGCAGAAGCTCATGCGCACACCGGTGGAGAAGCTGGCCGAGATACCCGGCTTTGGCGAACGCACGGTGGAAAAGTTGCTCGAGACCGCACAGGGAACCGTGAAGGAGCTCGAGGCCGCGCTCGAGGAACTGATCAAGAAGGAAAACGAGGAACGCGAGCAGGCCAAGAAGTCGGCGAAGCCGCTCTTCGATGAGAGCATGCTCGAAGCCGACGAAGAAGATCCGAAGAAGGAAGAGAAGGTCAAGCTCACCGAAGCGATGCTCTTCCGTGATCCGGCCGAAGTGGAAGCGGAAGCCGCGACGGAAACGCCGGCCACCGACACGGCGGCGGTGGAGACTCCGGCCGAGGAAACGCCCGTCGCGGAGGCGGGCGATGACGCCGCCAACAGCGACGAGAAGAAGGACACGAACGACTAGATGCGCATTCACGAACTCGCCAAGAAGTACAACGTCACCAGCGACGAGTTGATCGAGCTGCTGGGCAAGCACGGCCACAAGGTGGCCGGCGACAGCAGCAACGTATCAGCCGACATGCTGACGGTGCTCGACAAGCACCTGAAGACCTGGTCCAACACGCCGACCAAGAAGACGGCGAAGAAAACCACGGCCGCGGCCAAGGCCGCGAAGGCGGTGGCGACGGATACTTCCAAGGCCAAGGTGAAACTGCGCAAGGCGAAAGTTGCTGAGCCCGAACCGGCTCCCGAGCCCGCGCCCGAGAAGCCGAAGGTCAAGCTGGCGAAAGCCAACAAGCCCGGCGCTGCCGTCGCCGAAGCCGTGAAGGCCGAGCCGGTGGTCGAAGCCGCTCCGGTCGAGAAGAAGGAAGTCCCGAAAGCCGCCCCGAAGGCGGAAGCCAAGCACGAGCCCCGGGCGGACAAGAAAGCCGACGCCAGGAAAGACACGCGCAAGCCCGAGCCCGAGCGCAAGCAGGAGGCTCCCCGGGTCCACAAGCCGCCCAAGCCGAAAGTGCCCAACGCGCTCGACGAGCTGGAAGCCGCTCCCATGGAGCCGCTGATTGCCGTCGAGCCCGATACCGGCAACGAGCCCGAAGAGTGGACCGCCGCCGATGAGGCGCGTCGCTACGCGGCGATGCACCCCAAGACCAGTGACGCGGAGCAGGTGCGCGAAAGCGTTCGCCGCACGCTGGCCAAACTCGAGACCACCCGCAAGACCAAGCGCCGCAAACCGCAGCCGGCCGAGGTGAAGACACTCCCGCCCGTGCGCGTGCAGGAAGGTGCGACGCCGTCCATTCTCGCCAATGCGCTGGGAGTCTCGCTCGACGAACTGCTGTCGCGCCTGTCCAGCCTCGATGTGAAAGCGGAGGCAAATACGGCGCTCGAGAAAGACGCCATCGAGCTCGTTGCGGAAGACTTCGGACGCCGCGTGGACGTGGAAGCGTCCTACGGCGAAACGCAGCTCAAAATCGACGCGCAGATCGACGTCTCCAAGCTCGCGCCGCGCGCGCCCGTGGTTACCATCATGGGCCACGTCGACCACGGCAAGACTTCCATCCTCGACTACATCCGCAAGGCCAACGTTGCCGCGGGCGAAGCCGGCGGCATCACGCAGGCGGTCGGCGCCTACGAGGCCACCGTGCCGGCCGGCAGCAAGATCACTTTCATCGATACGCCGGGCCACGAGGCCTTCACCGCCATGCGCTC